>DAOMFG010000001.1:0-21302 GCA_035429685.1 Methylophilaceae bacterium
TCGAGCCGGGCCTCGGGCAGCGACGCGAACACCTTTTTCAGCCCTTCGCCCCAGCCTTTGCGCAACTGGTTGAAGTAGGGGTCGCTGTCGGTGATGCGGATCTGGCAGTCGGGGCTGTAGCTGTCGGTACGGTACATGAACAGGTCGATCGGCATGCCGACCGACAGGTTGCTGCGGATGGTGGAGTCGAAGGAAATCAGCGTGCACTTGGCGGCCTCGTTGAGGTCGCCACCGCTGTTGATGACGCGGTCGAGAATGGGCTTGCCGTATTTGGTTTCGCCGATCTGGAAGTAAGGCGTTTCGGCCACCGCCTCGATGAAGTTGCCGGCTGCGTAAATGCTGAACAGGCGCGGCTTTTCGCCCCTGATCTGGCCGCCAAGCAGGATGGCCTGGTTGAAGTCGGCCTGGTGCTTCTTGAGATGCTCCGCATCTTCATGGTGCACGGCACGCACCGCAGCGCCCACAATTCGTGCGGCCTCGAACATGCAGGTCGCGCTGTGCAGGTTGGGCTCCATCCCTTCGGCAATATCCTTGTTCAGGCGGCTCACCACCGCCTGGGAAACCGCCAGGTTGCCGGAAGTCAGCAGCACCAGCACCCGCTCGTCAGGCCGGGAGAAAATCGTCATCTTGGGGAACGTGGCCACATGGTCCACCCCCGCATTGGTGCGGGAATCGGAGGCCATGACAAGGCCGGCGTCGAGCAGCAAACCTACACAATAAGTCATGATAAAAGTGGGGTAAAGTTGTAATGCCTGCCATCATAGCCGCCAGAACTGGCTTAAACAACCGCTTGACTGACTGGCTTGATAGTTGCTTCGATAATGCCGAAGAATATCCAGCCAGCCGGCAATCGAGGAGTCCACACATGCGCCCAAGCACACCGTCGCCCGCACAGGCGCTCAAGGAAAACATCCGCCATCTCGGCCGCATCCTGGGCGAAGTTATCAAGGACAAGGAGGGCGAAGCCACCTTCCAGACCATCGAAGACATCCGCCAAGCTGCAGTGAAGTTCCACCGTGATGGCGACCCGGCCTCGGCCGCCACGCTCGACCGCCTGCTGAAAGGCCTGGATACTGACCAGTCCATCGCCGTGGCACGCGCCTTCAGCTACTTCAAGCATCTGGTCAATATCGCCGAGGATCTGGCCAGCCACCAGCAAATTGCGCACGGCGAGGCCGCATCCGAACCCGGTCAACTGGCCTGCTCGCTCGACAATTTCCAGCGCGAACACATGACGCTGGAAGAGATCGGGACGTTTTTCGCTGCCGCCCTGATTTCGCCAGTGCTGACCGCCCACCCCACCGAGGTGCAGCGCAAGAGCCTGCTCGACACCCAGCGCAGCATCTCCACCCTGCTCGCCAGGCAATCCCTGCCGCTGCCACGCCACGAGGCCGAGCGCAACGCGCGCATGCTGTATGCCGCCATCACCCTGCTGTGGCAGAGCCGCATGCTGCGTTTTTCGCGCCTGACCGTGAACGACGAAATCGACAACGCCCTCTCCTACTACGGCATGAGCCTGCTGGATACCATTCCGGAACTGCTGCAGGACCTGGAACTGGACGTCGGCAGTCGCTTCGGCGCGGGCGGCGAGCCGCCCCATTTTCCCAGCTTTTTCCAGATGGGCAGCTGGATCGGCGGCGACCGCGACGGCAACCCCAACGTCAACGCCGCCACGCTGGAACAGGCCATCGCACGGCAGGCCGCCACCGTGCTCGACTATTACCTGCGGGAAACCGACGCGCTGCGCGCCGAGCTTTCGCTCACTACGCGGCTGGTCGACGTCTCGCCCAAACTCAAGAAACTGGCCGACCACTCGCCCGACCAGTCACCCCACCGCCAGGACGAGCCCTATCGGCTGGCGCTGGTAGCGGTGCTGGAACGCCTGCGACAAAGCTGCAAGGCGCTCACCGGCAAAAAAACCCCGCGCAATGACGATGCCCTGCCCGCCTACGAAGACAGCGAGGCATTCCTCGCCGACCTCGACATCATCGCCGATTCGCTGATCGACCACGCAGGCCAGGCGCTGGTGTATCCGCGGCTGGGCAAGCTCATCAAGGCGGTCGAGACCTTCGGCTTCCACCTCGCCAGCATCGACCTGCGGCAAAGCTCGGACGTACACGAGAACGTCATCACCGAGCTGTTTATCAAAGCCGGCGAGGACTTCAGCTACAACGAGCTGGGCGAAGCGGAAAAAGTGAAGGTATTGCTGGCTGAATTGAAGCAGCCGCGCCTTCTCTATTCGCCGTACCAAGACTATTCCGCGCTGGTGGAAAGCGAAATCGGCGTATTCCGCAAGGCCAAGGAAGTCCGGGAGAAATTCGGCCCGCGTGCAGTACGTCAGTACATCATCTCGCACACCGAGGCCCTGTCCGACCTGCTGGAAGTGGCGCTGCTGCAGAAGGAAGCGGGCCTGCTGCGCGGACGCTGGGGTTCTTCCAGGGTGCAGATGGACCTCAACATCGCGCCGTTGTTCGAGACCATCGAAGACCTGCGCAACGCGCCGCGCATCATGAGCGAATGGCTGAGCCTGCTCGGCATCCGCCATCTGCTGAAGTACCAGGGCAGTTTGCAGGAAATCATGCTGGGCTATTCCGACAGCAACAAGGATGGCGGTTTCCTCACCTCCAACTGGGAACTGTACAAGGCCGAGGTGTCGCTGGTGGAATTGTTCCAGCAGGCCAAGATCAGGCTGCGTCTGTTCCACGGCCGTGGCGGCACCGTCGGCCGTGGTGGCGGGCCGACCTACCAGGCCATCATGGCACAGCCGCAAGGCACGGTGGACGGCCAGATCCGCCTGACCGAACAGGGCGAAATCATCGCCAACAAGTTCTCCGACCCGCTCGTCGCGCGCCGCAACTTGGAAACACTGATCGCCGCCACCATCGACGCCACGCTGTTCCCGCAGGATCAGCTCGCGCCAGCCCGACGCCGCACTTACGAAATACTCATGGACGAGCTCTCGGCCACCGCCATGGCCGAGTACCGCAACCTGGTATACGAAACACCGGGCTTTGCCGACTACTTTTTCAGCGCCACGCCGATCAGCGAAATTGCCGAGCTCAATATCGGCAGCCGGCCGTCCTCGCGCAAGGCCACGCAGCGCATCGAGGACCTGCGCGCCATCCCCTGGGGCTTTTCCTGGGGGCAGTGCCGGCTGTTGCTGCCAGGCTGGTACGGCTTTGGCAGCGCCATCGCGCGCTATCTGAGTATCGACCGGGAGCAGCGCACACAAACCCTGCGCGAGATGCTCAAGCAATGGCCGCTGTTCAAGACCCTGCTATCGAACATGGACATGGTGCTGGCCAAGATCGATCTCGCCGTCGCCTCGCGCTACGCACAACTGGTCGAAGATGCCACGCTGCGCGACCAGGTGTTCCAGCGCATCGTTCGCGAACACGAGCTCACCACGCAGGCGCTCGACCTGCTGCTGGAAAGCCCGGTCAGGCTGGCCAGCAACCCGGCGCTGGCCGAATCGATCAAGCGCCGCCTGCCCTATCTCGACCCGCTCAACCACCTGCAGGTGGAGATGATCCGGCGCCATCGTTCCGGCGCCACGGACGAACGCGTCAAGCGCAATATTCACCTGACCATCAACGGCATCGCTGCCGGATTGCGCAATACGGGTTAACTCGGGGTAAACTGCCCTCATGCAATCCCAATCGGCACAGGCGGCGTTCCCCCCTTCCTACCGGCTCGGCATCGGCGCCTACGACGAGATGCTGGACGGCGCTGGAAATGTGCGTCCGCACTGGGGGCAGCTGATGCACGCCCTGCATGCACTTGGCCCGCAGGAGGTCGAACAGCGCCACAAGGAAGCGCTCAAGCTGCTGCGGGAAAACGGCGTCACCTACAACGTCTATGGCGACCCGGACGGCGCCAACCATCCCTGGCAGCTCGACCCGGTGCCACTGCTGATTTCCGGCAAAGAGTGGTACGACATCGAAGCCGGACTATTGCAGCGTGCCGAACTGCTCAACCTCCTGCTGGCCGACCTTTACGGCCCGCGCGAGCTGATACGCAAGGGCCTGCTGCCGCTGGAACTGGTCTACAACCACGGCGGCTTCCTGCGCGCCTGCGATCAGGTCAGGCTGCCCGGACGGCATCAGCTGATTCTTTATGCCGCCGACCTGGCGCGCGGCCCGGACCAGAACATGTGGGTGCTGGGCGACCGCACCCAGGCACCTTCCGGCACTGGTTACGCTCTGGAAAACCGCCTGGCGATGTCGCGTGTGCTGCCCAGCCTGTTCCGCAGCGCGCAGGTGCACCGACTGGAGCCTTTCTTCCAGTCGCTGCGTGCAGGACTGAATAGCCTGTCTCCGCAGCAAAGCGACATCCCGCGCGTGGTGGTACTGACGCCGGGGCCGTTCAATGAGACCTTTTTCGAGCACGCCTACCTGGCTTCCCACCTCGGCTACCCTCTGGTTCAGGGCGATGACCTGACAGTGCGCGACGGCCACGTCTGGCTGAAATCGCTCACCGGCCTGCAACGCGTGGATATCATTCTGCGCCGCGTGGACGACAACTACTGCGACCCGCTGGAACTGCGCGGGGATTCGCGCCTGGGTGTGCCCGGCCTGCTGGAGGCGGCGCGACGCGGCAACGTCGCCATCGCCAACCCGCTCGGCAGCAGCATCCTGGAAAACCCCGGCCTGCAGCCGTTCCTGCCCGGCATCGCCCGGCATTTCCTCGGCCAGCCGCTGCAACTGCCTTCCATCGCCACCTGGTGGTGCGGCCAGCCGCAGGAAATGGACTACGTGCTGGCCAATCTCGACCAGCTGGTCATCAAGCCGATTTACCGCAATCCCGGCGTACGCTCGGTATTCGGCCATCTGCTCAGCCAGCAGCAACTGGCCGAATGGCGCGACCGCATCCGTGCCAACCCGGCGTTTTACGTCGGGCAGGAGCACGAAAGCTTTTCCACCGTGCCCTCGGTGGTGGCAGGCGGCTATGAGCCGCGCCAGGCGTTGCTGCGCTGCTTCCTGGTGGCGCGCGCCGACGGCTACACGGTAATGCCGGGCGGCCTCACCCGCAGCGCGCCGGAAAAAGGCGACATGCCGATCTCCAACCAGATGGGAGGCATCAGCAAGGACACCTGGATCATCGCCTCCGAGCCGCAGCATGTCACCACCAACATCAAGCCGGAACATGCCGCCGACAGCCACGGCAACCACAACAACGCGCTGCCCAGCCGCGCTGCGGACAACATTTACTGGGTCGGACGCTACGCCGAGCGCGCCGAGGGCAGCATCCGTCTATTGCGCGCCACCGTCAAAAAACTTTATATCAACCCCGACCGCGGCAACCCGGATTACGAAGGTAGTCTGCACAATCTGCTGCGCGGGGTGACCAACATCACCGGCACCTGGCCCGGCTTTTTCTCGGAACAGCCGGAAGCGTTGCTGCAGTCGCCGGAGCCGGAACTGCTGTCAGTCGCCCTGGACGAGCAGCGCGCCGGCAGCATCGCCCACTCCCTGCGTTGTCTGGTGCAGGCCGGCTACGCAGTGCGCGACCTGTGGTCGTCAGACACCTGGCGCGTGATGGACGAGATGGAAGAACATCTGACCCTCTCCCAACAGCTCGGCGACAGCACCCTGTGGCAGATGCAGGAACACATGGACAGGCTCATCACCACCCTGTGCGCCTTCAGCGGCCTGGTAATGGAAAATATGACGCGCGGCAACGGCTGGCTGTTCCTTGATATCGGCCGCCGGCTGGAACGCAGCCTGCTGCTGATCTCGACGCTGCGCACCGCGTTTTCGGTGCGCCAGAGCGATGGCATGGAAACGCAGCTGATCGAATCGCTGCTGGATACCAGCGACAACACCATCTGCTACCGCCAGCACTACCGCAGCTATTTCGAGCTGCCTTCGTTCCTGGAATTGCTGCTGCTGGATACCTGCAATCCGCGCTCGCTGGCCTACCAGATCGCCAACCTGAACGAGCATGTCACCAAACTGCCAGGCAGTCCTCATCGCCAACGCCTCAGCACAGAGCAGCGTCTGGTACTGGAAGCCAGCTCCATGCTCAACCTGACTCACCTGGACGACCTGCTGGTCGTGTCGAAGGACGGTGTACGCGAGAACCTGGACCAGCAGTTGAGCCGATTGTATTACCTGCTCGGTACGCTGTCGGAAGCCGTTACCGCCGATTATTTCCGCCACGGCAATGCGCCGCAATCATTGTAGATGTAGAGGCTGATTCAATGCGCTACCTCGTCACGCACAGAACAGAATACGAATACGTTGAAACCGTCGGACACTCCTACAACGAAGTCCGCCTGCTGCCGCGCTTCTGCGAACACCAGAACCTGATCTCGGCACGGCTGGAAATCACGCCGGGCGAGGCTGACTACCGCGTCCGCACGGATTTCTTCGGCAACCAGGTCGCCTATTTTTCCATCCCGGAACCACACCGCGAGTTCAGCGTCACCGCCGTCAGCGAAGTGCAGATTTTCAACCAGCCCGGACAGCTCGATTTCGCCCAGGGGGCCTCATGGGAGTCGGTCAAGCAGACACTGCGGCTGAACCGCCTGCCAGAAGTGCTGGACGCCCGCCAGTACACGCTGGATTCCCCATTCATCGCCGCCGGCGCCGAGCTGGCGGCCTATGCCAACCCTTCGTTCCCGCCGGGCCGGCCGCTGGTCGAGGCGGTACACGACCTGATGCAGTGCATCCACCGCGACTTCATCTTCGACCCCGAATTCACCACCCTCGCCACCCCGCTCGCCGCCGTACTGGAGCACCGGCGCGGTGTATGTCAGGACTTCGCCCACCTTGCCATCGATTGCATCCGCTCGCATGGCCTGGCTGCCCGCTACGTCAGTGGCTATATCGAAACCCTGCCGCCGCCAGGCAAGCAGAAGCTGGTCGGCGCCGATGCCTCACATGCCTGGTTCTCGGTCTATTTGCCGGACATCGGCTGGATGGACTTCGACCCCACCAACAACCAACTTCCCGGCGACCAGCACATCACCGTCGCCTGGGGCCGCGACTACGGTGACGTGACACCGCTGAAAGGCGTCATTTTCGGCGGGCAGAACCACGAGTTGAAAGTGTCAGTGGAAGTGGAGCGACTGGGTACATAAAACGCTTGCATTGTGATCCAGGCAGGTCAACAATCAAACACACTCTGGCGTTGCCGGGTGTCGTTTGATCTGTTGCGTTTGGCGGTGGAAAACTGGCTGAACACTCTCTGCGGAAAGGCTCATCATGAAACCTGCCCACCAAAATCTTCTATTTCCCATCCCCGCGGTGTTGTTGACGCTTGCCTGCCTTGCCGCGCCGTCTTTCGCCGCAGCTCAAGACTCTGACGAAATGGCCAACCTGCAGGCGCGGCGGCAGGAATTGATAAAAAAATGCGAGGCCAACCGCGGCACCGATTGCGAACACGAGGTCGATGTCGAACTGGGAGCCGACCAGACCCACAGTCCCAGTGTGTACATCCCGCCGGAATATGATAGAACCCGGCCAATCCGGCCGGTTCCCAGACCTGCCCCCCGCAGCAGATCCAGATGAGCTGGATGCGTCAGACGTTTGCTTGACGCTTCGCCGCCTCGGCGACGCGGGGCGGGATACGCTCTATCAGCCGTGGGTCGAAGGGTTTGGGAATAATGTAATCCTTGCCGAAGCACAGCTCGGTCAGGTTGTACGCCTTTAGCACCTCGTCAGGAACCGGTTCGCGCGCCAGGTCTGCCAACGCCATTGCCGCGGCAATCTGCATCTCCACTGAGATGTTTTTCGCGCGTGCATCGAGAGCGCCACGGAACAGGTAAGGGAAACATAGGGCATTGTTGACCTGATTGGGGAAGTCCGAACGTCCGGTAGCCATGATCAGGTCATCCCGTACTGACCTGGCCACAGAAGGCAGAATTTCCGGGTCTGGATTCGCTAAAGCGAACACTACAGGTCTGTCTGCCATGCGCTTGAGCAACGCCGCGGGCAATGCATTGGCAGCAGAAACACCGATGAACACGTCGGCACCCGGCATGACATCGGCCAGCGTGCGCGCGGCGGTAGTGATGGCGAGATCGGCAGGCAGCTTGTCCAGATCGGGGCGACCTTTATGCAACACGCCATCCTTGTCCACCATGGTGATGCGCTTCGCGCCCATGACCCTCAGTAGTCTCGCGGTGGCGGCACCCGCTGCGCCTGCACCGAGAAAAACGATTTTTGCGGTCGCCAGTGATTTCCCCTGCAACTCCAGCGCGTTCAGCAGTGCTGCGCTGATGATCACGGCGGTGCCGTGCTGGTCGTCGTGGAATACCGGTATATCCAGCCGCGCCTTCAATTCCTTCTCGATGCGGAAGCAATGCGGCGCCGCAATGTCTTCAAGGTTGATGCCACCGAAGGTCGGGGCGATATTGACCACGGTTTCGATGAAGTCCTCGACGCTGGGGGCATTAATCTCGATATCGAAGACATCGATGCCGGCAAATTTCTTGAACAGCACCGCCTTGCCTTCCATCACCGGCTTGCCGGCAAGGGCACCGACATTACCCAGCCCCAGCACGGCGGTGCCATCGGTGATGACCGCCACCAGGTTACCTTTGTTGGTGTAGCGATATGCCTGCTCGGGATCGCGGTGGATCTCCCGCACCGGGGCGGCGACACCCGGCGTATAGGCCAAGGACAGGTCATCCTGCGTGGCACAGGGTTTGGAGGATTCGACCGAGAGCTTACCCGGAGAGGGGTACTCGTGATATTCCAGAGCGCGTGACTTGAGAGAGTCCATGAGGGGTGTGCTCTTAAGGTGAATGGATGGAAACTACATTATCGATAACTGGTACACGAATGATGTCAGCTTTAACTGTGAAACGCCATGCGATTCATTGCGCATTCAAATCTTGTCGAACAGGCGTAATCACTTCTTGTGATGCCAGAACAATCTCTCTAAGAAAGCAGAGCAGGCCAATAATCAGTGAAAACATCGCCGTGATAAAGGTGAATAAAACGAAGCTCGTCAAATGCACGCCGACGGCCACCCCGATGAATACCGATGCAATCGACAAAGCCACGCATAGCCCGGCAAAGATGAACAGGCCGACCGACCATCGCATCCATCGCGTTCTTCTGACAATGATATCGAATTCATCCAGGAACGCTTGTCGCTGCTCAGGCTTTAAGGCATTCAAAGTTCTGGCACGATCGATGGACCTCCCCAACCGATTGACAAGCACCGAGAGAATCGAGCCGATTCCGGTCAGTAAAAAAACCGGGGCAACCGCATCACGTATAGCAAAAGAGACATGGATATCTGATGGCGTGCTCAGCATCTTTTATCGGGCGTTCCAGCGCAAATCGAGCGTAAACGGAGTGTCCTTGTTGGGCTCTTCCGGCGGCAGGTCCACGGCGCTGTCGCCCGGCGTGTGGCCGTGGTCCCAGAAGCGGCTGACACGGCGGCCTTCGGCCTCGTAGGCGTTGACCGGCAGGCTGTCGTAGTTGCGGCCGCCGGGGTGGCTGACGTGGTAAGTGCAGCCGCCAATGGCGCGGCTGTTCCAGGTATCAACAATGTCGAACACCAGCGGGGCTTGCACGCCTATGGTGGGATGCAGCGCGGAAGGTGGATTCCAGGCGCGGTAACGGATGCCGGCGACCATTTCGCCGGGCGTGGCGGTCGCCCGCAGCGGGACGCGGCGGCCGTTGCAGGTCAGGGCATAGCGTTCACCCATCGCGCCGGTGAGCTTGACTTGCAGGCGCTCCACCGACGAATCCACATAGCGTGCCGTGCCGCTGCTGGTAATTTCCTCGCCCAGTACATGCCAGGGTTCGATGGCCTGGTGCAGTTCCAGTTTGAGGTCGCCGACTTGCAGCGCGCCCATGTGCGGGAAGCGGAATTCCAGGAACGGCGCGAACCATTCGGCCTTGAAGGCATAGCCAGCGCTTTGCAGGTCGCGCGCCACGTCATGGATGTCGGACTCAATGAAATGCGGCAGCATAAAGCGGTCATGCAGTTGCGTGCCCCAGCGCACCAGCGGCTTCTTGTATGGCTGCTTCCAGAACCAGGCGACCAGCGTGCGCAGCAGCAGCATCTGCATCAGCGACATCTGCGCGTGCGGCGGCATCTCGAAGGCGCGCAGTTCCAGCAACCCCAGCCGCCCGGCATCCGTGCCGGGCGCGTAGAGCTTGTCGATGCAGAATTCGCTGCGGTGGGTGTTGCCGGTCATATCCACCAGCAGGTTGCGCAGCAGCCGGTCCACCAGCCAGGGGGCGGGGACTTCGCCGTCCGGCATCTGCTGGAAGGCGATTTCGAGTTCGTAGAGGCTGTCGTTGCGCGCCTCGTCGACGCGCGGAGCCTGGCTGGTCGGGCCGATGAACAGGCCGGAGAACAGGTAGGACAGCGCCGGGTGGTGCTGCCAGTAGGTCACCAGGCTGCGCAGCAGATCGGGACGGCGCAGGATGGGACTGTCGGCCGGCGTGATGCCGCCCAGGGTGACGTGGTTGCCGCCGCCGGTGCCGGTGTGGCGTCCGTCCAGCATGAATTTCTCGGTACCTAGCCTGGTCAGCCGCGCCTGCTCATACAGCGTCGTGGTGTTGTGCACCAGTTCCTTCCAACTGGCCGCCGGATGGATGTTGACCTCGATCACGCCGGGGTCGGGCGTCACCGGCAGGCGCGTCAATCGCAGATCGTGCGGCGGCTGGTAGCCCTCGATCACGACTGGCATCTTGAGCAGCTTAGCGGTAGCCTCGACCGAAGCGATGAGGTCGAGGTAATGCTCCAGCGCGTTGGTGGGTGGGACGAAAATGTGCAGGCGTCCCTCGCGCGCTTCCACCGTCAATGCAGTATGCGGCGTCCACTTATGTTCATCCAGAGTTTCGTCGTCGGCCGCCTCCATCTCGGTGGCATGCGTAGCTTTTTTGCTGGCCTTGCTATATCTGCGGCTGACCAGGGAATCGATGTCACCCAGCGCATCGGCCTGTTCATACAGGCTGCGTTCGGGTTCATGGTCACGGTCTTCGAACGGCACCCAGGGCAGGCTGTTGAGCGGCAGGCGCAGGCCCATGGCGGAATCGCCCGGCACCAGGAACATCTCGCCGCGGCGGAATTCCCACGGGCTGCTGCTCCAGGTATTGATCTTGTGGCTCCAGTGCAGCGGTAGCACGTAACCCACCGGCGCGCCGAGGTCACCGGCCAGCACCCGGGCGAGGCGCTTGCGCTCGAGATCGTCCTTCAAATCCACCTTGAGTGGGTCGAGGTTCTGCGGCAGGACACCTTCCTGCAACAGGTAATAGAGCGGATCCTCAAAGCCGGGGCGGATATAGCTGCCCTTCAGGCCGAGGCGTTTCGCCAGCTCCCGGATGAACTTGTCGGCATGTGCACGCTTGAAGCCGTAGTCTTTGGTTTCCTCGGCCAGCAGGTCGGGGTTCTGCCATATCGGTTTGCCGTCCTTGCGCCAGAAGCAGGCCAGCTGCCAACGCGGCAGCGGCTCGCCCGGATACCACTTGCCCTGGCCGAAATATAGCAAGCCGCCGGGGGCGAAATTGTCGCGCAGCCGTCGCACCAGCTCTCCGGCCAGTTTGCGCTTCTGTTCGCCGTCAGCATCGGTATTCCACTCCGGCGCGTCCATGCTGTCGATCGAAACGAAGGTCGGCTCACCACCCATGGTGAGACGCACGTCGCCCTTCTTCAGCGCCTTGTCCACCTTGTCGCCCAGTTTCTCGATCGCCGCCCATTGCTGCTCGCTGTAGGGCTTGGTGACGCGCGGGTCCTCGTGGATGCGGGTCACGTGGTTGCCGAAGCTGAAGGTAGTATTGGCCTGGCCGACAAAGCCGCCAGTAACCGGCGCGGCGCTGACGTAATCGGCGGTGCAGGCGAGCGGGATATGACCCTCGCCCGCGAACAGCCCGGAAGTCGGGTCGAGGCCGATCCAGCCAGCGCCGGGAATGTAGACTTCGGCCCAGGCGTGCAGGTCGGTGAAATCCTTGTCGGTGCCGGAAGGCCCGTCCAGCGATTTGACGTCTGCCACCAGCTGCACCAGATAACCCGACACGAAACGTGCGGCCAGGCCCATTTGGCGCAGCGCCTGGACCAGCAGCCAGCCGGAATCACGGCAGGAGCCGAGCTTCTTTTCCAGCGTTTCCTCACAAGTCTGCACGCCGGGCTCCATGCGGATGGAATAATTGACAGTCTGGTTGACGCGCTGGTTGATCCCTACCAGAAAATCGACGATACCCTGCTTGCCGTGGTCGGCTCCGGCCAGGAACTGCCGCAGCAGCGGACCATCCTCGCGCACCTCCAGATAGGGCGTGAGTTCTTTTTGCAGCTGTTCCGGATAGCTGAATGGAAAATGCTCGGCGTACTCTTCCAGGAAAAAATCGAACGGGTTGATCACCGTCATTTCGGCAACCATATCCACCTCGATCGACAGTTCCCTGGACTTCTCCGGGAACACCACCCGCGCCAGATAGTTGCCAAACGGATCCTGCTGCCAGTTGATGAAATGCTTTTCCGGCTTGATCTTCAGCGAATAGGCTGAGATCGGGGTGCGCGAATGCGTCGCCGGACGCAGCCGGAACACGTGCGGGGTGAGCTGGACCGGATGGTCGTAGTGGTAGGCAGTTTTGTGGTGAATCGCAACTTTGATGGTCATGCCGTGCTTTCAGCCTGCAGCAATCGCAGATTCTCCTCGACGCCAGCGGCTTCGGTCAGTTCGGCTACGTTCTGCTTGGTGAAGAAGCCGTCGAAATCGCCGAAACGCTGGACGTATTCGATGATCAGAGAGGAATGCTCGGAGGCACTGGAAAAAATCTGCTTCAAGCCCTCCTCTTTGGAGCCGATAACGTCCAGCAGGAAATCCTTGCCCTTGGCCTTGATGGCGTCCACCACATAATCGATGTTGGCCTTGCCCTCGACTTCGCCGTCGGCCACCGACAGCGCAATGTGGTGCAGACGCGGGCCGTAATTGCGCACGAAGCTTTCAGTAGGCGATGGCAGGCCGACCAGATGGTTGACGAAATATGGGTGATTGGCGGCAGTGAACACCTTGGCCGGGCTGATGCTTTCCTCGGGGTAATGAATGCTCTTGGTGACGTTGGTCGATGAATTCTGGTCGGCGATGTCATAGGAGCCCCAGTAGTAATAGCTCGACAGGGTGAGGTATTCCAGGATCGCCACTTCGCGGTTCTGGCTGTAGACGCGGGTGGCGAGGTGATCAATGGGCAGGATCAGCTTGTCCAGGCCCAGCTTGGCCTGTGTTTCCTTGGCTTCCTGGTAGCCGCGATTGACGTCGTCGCGGATTACGCTGTTACCCAGCGCGTAGACCCGGATGTCTTCCGGCGGGCGCTCCCAGTAGCCGACGATGTTGTGGGTGTAGGGCGAGGGTTTCACCAGCGCCATGTTGCCCGGCAGTTCCAGCTTGCGGATCTGGTCCTGATTGAAAAAGCGGATTTCGCGCGCCTTTTGCAACTCGACCACGTCGTGCAGGTTGGTGACGCGGAAGATCTCGCCCATGTAGCGCGAATTGGGCTTGTGCGCGCCGATCGGATAGACTTCGTTGAGGCTGCGGAAAATACCGTGCTTGCCGGGGTCGCGCACCTCGCGCACCAGAATGTCCGGCGAATTCATGTCGATGCGCAGCACGTGCGTCCAGTGCGACTCCGATTCCAGCGTGACCAGGTAGTGGTAAGGCGTCATCAGCGCCAGTTCACTGACGTAGGCCACCGAACAGCCGGGTTCGACGGTAATCATCATCGCGTCGATTTCCCGGATCATCTCCGTAAGCCCGATACGATCGCGGTCTTCCAGCAGCCTGACCAGAAATTCTTCGAACCAGGGCGAGTTGGCCTTGTCGCCTTGCTTGGGATAAATCAGTGAATTTATCATTTCGACTCGTTACAAGAGATTATTGTTGGGATTGTTGCATGGCATGCCGTTTATCATCCTGCCCCATTGCAGACTGGTTGGCACGTCGCAACAGTTCAGGGGGGTGTGCAAGCACCTCTGCCCGCATGTTTGTGAATGCGGCCTGATGACCACTTGCAGGCGATATTGCCTGCACTCCATTTTTTCGCTGCATCTCAGTCCGCCGGCGCATTGAGGAAGGCATGCTGAATTTCCCTGCCCAACGTATTGTTGTGGATAATGAAATCCTGCAGGAACTGGTGCAGGCCGCTGTTGAAAATGTCTTCCATGCGGCCGAAATGCAGGCGCGCATGGATCTCGCCTGCCTGGCGCAGACACTCGTAACCACGCACGATGCAGATCTGATCCAGAATGGGCGTGAGTTCATCGTAGCAAGCGTGCAGCGAGCGCGGCATGTCGTCGCGCAGCACCAGCAACTCGGCGACCTTGGAAGGTTCGATGGCGTCGCGATAGACCTTCTGATAGGCCTCGAACGACGACACCGAGCGCAGCAGCGAACTCCATTCGTAGTAATCCACCGCACCCTCAGCGCCGGCGCCCGCAGCCATCAGCAGATGATATTTGGCATCCAACAGGCGGGCGGTGTTGTCGGCGCGCTCGATGAAGGAGCCGAGCCGCACGAACTTGTAGCCGTCATCGCGCAGCATGGTGCCAAAGGTAACGCCGCGGAACAGGTGCGAGCGCGACTTGACCCAGTCGCAGAATTCGCCGATATCCGCTTCCGTTATGTCCTGGGCGGTGCGCTGCCGGAGTTCCAGCCACAACGCGTTGACCGTTTCCCACATTTCAGAAGACATCGCTACCCGCACCGAGCGCGCATTCTCACGCGCCGCACCGAGGCAACTGACGATGCTGGACTGGTTGCGCTCGTCCAGCGCCATGTAGCGCATCACGTTGGCGGCATTGTAGTCACCGTAGTCGCGCTCGAACGCGGCCACATCGTCGGCGATCAGTACCGGCGGCTTCCACAGATCTGCCTCACTGTGATCGCAGTTGGCCACCAGCGACATGCGGTAGGTCACGTCCAGTACGCGCGCCATGTTCTCGGCGCGCTCGATGTAGCGCGCCATCCAGTAGAGGTGATCGGCGGTTCTACTCAGCATAATTCAACACCCAGGTATCCTTGGTGCCCCCACCCTGCGAGGAATTGACTACCAGCGAACCTTCGCGCAGGGCCACCCGGCACAGCGCGCCCGGCACCAGCGTCACGGTCTTGCCGGACAGCACAAATGGCCGCAGGTCAACATGACGCGGCGCCACACCCTGCTCCACCAGTGTCGGGCAGGTGGACAGCGCCAGCGTAGGCTGGGCGATGTAGTTGTCCGGATCGGCGATGATGCGCGCGCGGAATTCCTCGACCTCGGCTTTGCTGGCGGCGGGGCCGACCAGCATGCCGTAGCCGCCGGAACCCTGTACCTCCTTCACCACCAGCTCTTGCAAGTGATCAAGCACGTAGCTGCGATCGTCCTCGATGCTCAGCCTGTAGGTCGGAACGTTGGAAAGGATAGGTTCCTCGCCGAGGTAGAAGCGCACCATCTCCGGCACATAGGTATAGGTCGCCTTGTCGTCCGCCACGCCAGTGCCGATGGCATTGGCCAATGTGACCCCTCCGTTGCGATAGACCGACATCAGGCCCTGCACTCCCAGCATGGATTTCGGGTTGAACGCCAGCGGATCGAGAAAATCGTCGTCGATGCGGCGGTAGATCACATCCACGCGCTTGGGGCCTTCGGTAGTACGCATGAACACCGCGTCGTCTCTGACGAACAGATCCTGCCCTTCCACCAGTTCGATACCCATCTGTTGCGCCAGGAAGGCATGCTCGAAATAGGCGCTGTTATAGGCGCCGGGGGTGAGCAGCACCACGGTCGGGTCCTGCACGCCGGGCTGGGCCACGGCGCGCAGATTGTTGAGCAGCACCTGCGGATAGTGCTCGACCGGGGCCACCGAATAGCGACGGAACAACTCCGGAAACAACCGCATCATCATCTTGCGGTCTTCCAGCATGTAGGAAACGCCGGACGGCGTACGCAGATTGTCTTCCAGCACGTAAAACTGGTTCTCGCCGGTGCGCACAATGTCGATGCCGGCAATGTGCGCATAGATGCCGCCCGGCACGTCCACGCCCTGCATTTCCGGACGGTACATTTCGTTGGTCAGGATGCCGGCCGGCATAATGCCTGCCTTGATGATCTCCTGCCCGTGGTAAAGGTCGTCGAGAAAAGCATTAAGCGCCCGCACGCGCTGGATGGCGCCGGCGGAAAGACGCTGCCATTCGGTCGCGGACAGAATGCGCGGAATGACGTCGAACGGGATCAAACGCTCGGCGCCGGCCTCCTCGCCATAGACGTTGAAAGTGATGCCGACGCGGCGGAACAGCAGTTCCGCCTCGCGGGTTTTTTGCGTGAGATGCGCGTGGTTGGTGCCGTCCAGCCAGTCGGAAAACTCGCGGTATACCGCCCGCGTTTCTCCTCCGACCGCACGCATCTCGTCGAATGCTTTGCTGATATTTTCGGTCATGATGAATAGATATCAGCAATGGTCATGCCAACGTCAATATGATGGTATTTCAACAGGTTAACAGCGATCCTTGCCCTACGTATGTGTTTGTGCACCGAATTTGGGCACGGTGATTGACAGGGTGCCCCATCTTGAGGCTGCATGAGACCGTTGCGGCCATTGCCCTAATAGCGGGCAATTGGAGTTCACAGTCGGCGCAGCCCACTTGCCACGGCCAGCAGCGCCACTGTCGCGGTGACGGTCATGCTGGAACCATAGCCGGCGCAGTTGAGGCCGGTAGGGTGTTGCGTGCCGACGTCGACATCGCAGGCAGCGCCGGTTTTCGGCTGCTGCAATGGCTCGCTGGAAAACACGCACTCCACACCGAACTTCTTTTTGGGATCCTTGGGAAAGCCGAACTCTCGCCGCAGCAGCGTTCGCACGCGGGAAAGCAGCGGGTCTTGAATGGTCCTGGAGAGATCGGCCAACTGGATTCTGCTCGGGTCGACTCGCCCGCCGGCACCACCGGAAACAATCAGCTTGACCTTGTGGCGTTTGCACCAGGCGATCATGGCGGCCTTGGTTTTTGCGCTGTCGATGGCATCGATGATGAAATCGTAGCCGCCGCTCAACATGGCGTCGAGGTTGTCCGGGGTAACGAAATCCTCGACCTGCGTGACCTGGCATTGAAGGTTGATAGCGTGGATGCGCTCGGCCATCGCCGTCACCTTGGCCTTGCCGAATTCGTTGCCGAGCGCATGGATCTGGCGGTTGACGTTGGACTCGGCGACGTTGTCGAGATCGATCAGCGTGATGCGGCCGACGGCGCTGCGAGCGAGTGCCTCCGCCGCCCAGGAACCGACACCACCGACGCCGACTACGCACACATGCGCCTGACGGAAGCGCTCCAGCGCATGGTTTCCGTACAAGCGACGAATGCCGCCGAAGCGGCGCTCGAAATCAGCTTCCTGGGTCATGCTTCCAGAACGACGAACGCGACTGCCAGCGCTTTTTCGTCGCTGATGGAAAGGTGGCAGGCGCAAATACTGCGTTGCTCCAGGCAGGCCTGCAACTCCGGTGCAAGGTCGAATACCGGCTTACCCAGGTCATCGTGAGCAATGCCGATGTTGCCGAACGTGGCCGGCGCCCGCAGGCCGGTCCCCAGCGCCTTGGCGAAAGCCTCCTTGGCAGCGAAGCGCTTGGCGAGGAATCTGGCCTTGATCTGTGATTGCTCGAAATCCAGCCATTCGCGTTCGCTCAGGATGCGCTGCGCGAAAGTTTCGCCGAAGCGGACGAGCGATTCCTCGATGCGGGAAACTTCGACGATATCGGTGCCGATGCCGTGGATCATCGACCGGGAGCGGCGACCACCATCAGCGCCTTCATCTCGCGCACGGCGGCGTCCCAGCCGACGAACAGTGCGTGGGCAACGATGGCATGGCCGATGTTGAGTTCTTCCACGCCGGGGATGGCAGCGATCTGGTGCACGTTGTGGTAATGCAGGCCGTGCCCGGCATTGACGCGCAGCCCCAGGGAAACGCCATGCACCACGGCATTCTTGATGCGCCCGAGTTCCTGCTCCTGCGTTGCATCGTCCTCGGCGTCGGCAAAGCAACCAGTGTGCAGTTCCACCACCGACGCGCCAGCGGCCTTGGACGCCTCCAGTTGCGCCTCGTCGGGATCGATGAACAGCGATACCCGGATGCCGGCATCACGCAGCCTGCGGCAGGCAGCCTGTACTTTCTCGAAATGGCCGATCACGTCCAGCCCGCCCTCGGTGGTCAGCTCTTCGCGCCGCTCAGGCACCAGGCAGACATCTTGCGGTCTGACTTGCAGCGCGATGTCGACCATCTCGTCGGTTACCGCCATTTCCAGGTTCATGCGAGTTTGCAGCAAGCTGCGCAGGGTATGCACGTCCACATCCTGGATGTGACGGCGGTCTTCGCGCAGATGCAAAGTGATGGAATCCGCGCCGGCCTGTTCCGCGCGCAACGCTGCCTGCACCACGCTGGGGTAGCGCGTGCCGCGCGCCTGGCGGATGGTGGCGACGTGGTCGATGTTGACGCCGAGTCTGATCATAGTTCCTGTAGGTCGATAAGTAGTTGTCGGGTATGCAGCGGCTTGTCGCCGAGGTAATGCGCCAGCAAGGTGCGCATCAACTGCTTGCTCTGCTGCAGGGTGAGCGCATCGGAGTAGTCGTCGCAGGCCATGTCGAGCAGGGTTTTTCCGGTCAATTGTACACCCGTTTCCTTGCCCTCCGGCGGAAGTGCACCATGCTCCGGCAGGTAGCAGTAGTCGCGCCCGGCCTCGACCTGCGTGCCATCCGGCTGTTGCTCCAGCGGCACGGCGTAGCCCAGCTCCTGCAACAGGCGCAGCTCCAGCCGGCGCAGCGTGGGGGCTGCCGGATCACCCGCCGCCAACTGGCGCAGTGCCTGGGCGTAGTAGTCGTACAGGGCTTCGTGAGGGTCTTCACGCGGCAGCAGGCGCAGCAACAGTTCGTTGAGGTAGAAGCCGCACATCAGCGCCTCGCCCTGCAACAGCAGCAAGCCCTCGCCCCAGTCCAATGTATGCAGATTGCGCAGCTCGGACTTTCCCGACCACGCCGCCAGCAGCGGCTGGAACGATTGCAGCATGCCACGCATGGCGGAGCGCGGCCGCCGCGCACCCTTGGCCACCGCCGCAACCCGGCCGAAATTGCGGCTGAACAGTTCGACGACGAGACTGGTTTCCTTGAACGGGTAGGTATGCAGCACGAATACCGGCTGCTGATCGTGGCGGGCAACTCCCCCAATAGCCATCAGTACCCCAGGCTTTTCAGCGCCCGTTCGTCGTCGGCCCAGCCGCCGCGCACCTTGACCCAGGTTTCCAGCCAGACCTTGCCGCCGAAGAGCTTTTCCATGTCCTGGCGTGCCTCTGTGGAGATCTGCTTGAGTTTCTCACCCTTCTTGCCGATCAGGATGGGCTTCTGGCCTTCCTTGTCGACGATGATGGCGGCATGGATGCGGCGCAGGGCACCTTCCTGCTCGAATTTCTCAATCTCTACCGTCATCGAATACGGCAGTTCCTCGCCCAGCAGTCGGAACACTTTTTCGCGCAGCAGTTCGGCGGCCAGGAAGCGTTCATTGCGGTCGGTCAGTTCGTCTTCGCCGTAGATGGCGGGCTGCTCCGGCAGATGGCGGCGGACAGCGGCAAGCAGGTCATCAAGATTGAGGCTGCGCTTGGCGCTGACCGGCACGATTTCGGTGTACTGGAACTCGGCAGAGCGTTGCTCGATGTAGGGTAGCAGCTGTGCCTTGTCATCCAGCAGATCGGCCTTGTTGACCACCAGCAGCACTGGGCGGTTTTGCGGCAGCAGTTCCAGCACCTTGCGGTCGGCCTGGCCGAAGCGGCTGGATTCCACGACGAACAACACCACGTCGACCTCCGCCAGCACCTGCTGCACGGTACGATTCATCACGCGGTTGAGCGCGCTCCTGTGGCTCAACTGGAAACCCGGCGTATCAACGAACAGGAACTGCGTATCGTCCGTGGTATGGATCCCTAACAAACGGTGGCGCGTGGTCTGCGCCTTGCGTGAAGTAATGCTGAGCTTGACGCCAAGGATGTGATTGAGCAGCGTGGATTTGCCGACGTTGGGACGGCCGACGATGGCGACGGTGCCGCAGTGAAACGCTTTTTCAGGCATGTGTGGCCTCGTGATAAGCAGCTTCGGCCGCTTTTTGTTCGGCCGCACGACGGCTACCGCCCTCGCCCTCGGCGCTGATATTGAGCGCAGGAATACGGCAGGCCATACGGAAAATCTGGCAGTGCGCCTCGCCTTCGGTGGCCAGCAGCACGTATTCCGGCAGCGCCAGCCTGCGACCTTGCAGGTATTCCTGCAGCAAGGTCTTGGGGTCCTTGCCAATCGATTTCGGATCGAGATTTTCCAACAAGGGCGCATACAGCCGACTGACCAGTGCCTCGGCGGCGCCAAAACCACCATCAAGGAACACTGCGCCGATAATCGCTTCCAGCGCATCCGCCAGCACCGAAGGGCGGCGCCAGCCGGCGCTCTTCAGTTCGCCCTCGCCCAGGCGAAGTTCGTCGCCAAGGGTAAGGCTCAACGCAATTCCGCCCAAGGTAGGCTCCTTGACCAGATGCGCGCGCAGCCGGCTCAGGTCGCCCTCCGGCAATTTGGAGAAACGCCTGTAGAGCAGACTGGCGACAACGCAATTGAGCACGCTGTCGCCAAGGAATTCCAGCCGCTCGTTGTTAGGCTGGCCATGGCTGCGGTGGGTAACTGCCTGCTGCAGCAGGAACTGATCGGCAAAGTCATGACCCAGACGCCGGGACAGTTCAACTAAAGACATGGGTCACTGATTCGCAGCACTATCGCTCTGCACTGCCTTTTCATCGGAACTGGCCCTGAAATCGAGCCACAGGCTGACATTGGCAACCAGAGGTACCTTGGCCGGGTATTCGACGACCAGCTCGGTTTGACCATTGGCATTCCTGATGATCTCTATGTCATTCTTGGTCACGATATCGATATCGTTGACATCGAGTGCGCGTTCAAAGGCAGCGCGGATATCTCTGTCCTCCATTTCCGCCGGGTTGCCTTTCCCGATCTGGACCAGCGCCCGCTTGATCGTAAAATACTCCGTGTAGCGCGGGATAACCTTCATGGCCACGATGGCAGCGGACACAACCAGCACGACTATGAAAACCAAGCCCCAGAAAGTAAAGCCTTTTTGTTTGCGCATCGTTATCGTCCTCTAGTTGATGGTATCGCCAATTCTGCCGAAATTATCGAAATTCCACCAGATCATGAAGGCCTTGCCGACGATATTGTTTTCCGGTACGAAACCCCAGAAACGGCTGTCGTTGCTGTTATCCCGGTTGTCGCCCATGACGAAATAATACCCTTGCGGTACCACTACCTCGCCATCCATGGTAGGTGCCTCATC
>DAOMFG010000002.1:0-18993 GCA_035429685.1 Methylophilaceae bacterium
GCTGATTGTCTTTCTCTGCCAGCTTGCGAATCATCTCATCCATGCCGCCCTGTTTCGCGATGGGGCCGAACTGACCGCTATAGCTGGTGACCAGGCTGAGTCCTTCGATGACCACATCGTAGACTTTCCAGCCATCCGGATTCTTGATCAGGCTATAGTCAAGCGGAATCGGCTGACCGCCAGGCTGATTGATCTGGGTTTTTACCGTCACATCGGTAGCGCCGGGATCTGCCCGCAAAGGCTTGTAGTCTATGGTCTGGTCACGGTATTTGGACAGTGCCGAGGCGTAGGTGCGGATCAACAGCGAGCGGAACTGGTCAACGAACTGCTTTTGCTGATCGGGCGTCGCGCCAGCCCAGTACTTGCCCAGCACCATGCGCGACATGCGGTTGAAATCGAACTGCGGCAGGATTTTCTCCTCTGCCAGGGCGGTGATCTTGCGCATGTCACCGGCCTGGATGTCCTTGTCGCTCTTGATAATTGCCAGTACATCATTGGCAGTATTCTTGACCAGCACGTCCGGCGGGGTCGCGTCGGCCACTGCAAACAATGGCAGCAACACCATGGCGGCACCTGCCAGAAAATTCATCATGGTTTTCATTTGGAATCCTTTTTCTCGTCGGTTTCAGACGCCTTGCTGTAAAGGAACTGGCTGATCAGCTTTTCCAGCACTACGGCGTCCTGTGTGTGCGCGATTTTATCACCGTTCTTCAGCATCGCATCATCGCCACCGGGGTCAAGGCCGATATATTGCTCCCCCAGCAGTCCGGAGGTGTAGATGTTGGCAAAGGTATCCTTGGGGAAGCCATAACGTGTATCGATCCCCAGCGTCACCACTGCCTCATAGGTTTTATCGTCGAATCTGATGCTTTC
The DNA here is from genome assembly GCA_035429685.1 of Methylophilaceae bacterium. Lineage (GTDB taxonomy): Bacteria > Pseudomonadota > Gammaproteobacteria > Burkholderiales > Methylophilaceae > DAOMFG01. The sequence goes on from DAOMFG010000002.1 coordinate 874, forward strand.
CACTCGCCCAACCAGCACACCGGCACTTTTAACTGGCGCACGCGCCTTCAGTCCACCGATATTCTCGAAAGCCGCCGTCACGTTATAGGTGGCGCCGAGTTGGCTGGAAGTCAGGTTGCCCACCTTCATCGCCAAGCCGAACAGGGCCGCCACCCCCATTGCCACAAATATACCTACCCACAAATCCAGAGTCGTCCGATCCACTTTTTTCTCCTAATTGAGCATGAACGAAGTCAATATGAAGTCCAGCCCCAGTACCGCCAGCGAGGAATTGACTACAGTACGCGTCGTCGCGCGGCTCACGCCCTCCGCCGTCGGCGGCGCATCGTAACCCTCGAACAGGGCGATGATGGTGCACACCACGCCAAACACGCAACTCTTGATGACACCATTGACGACATCCTCACGGAAATCGACACTCGACTGCATCTGCGACCAGAACGCACCGTCGTCCACGCCGATCAGCGGCACCGCTACCAGATAGCCTCCAAACACCCCCACCATCGAGAACAGCGCTGCCAGCAAGGGCATCGAGATGACGCCCGCCCAGAAACGCGGCGCCACTACGCGGGCGATCGGGTTGACCGCCATCATCTCCATCGCGGAAAGCTGCTCGGTCGCCTTCATCAGGCCGATTTCCGCGGTGATCGCGGTGCCGGCACGGCCGGCGAACAAGAGCGCCGTCACCACCGGCCCCAATTCACGCACCAGAGACAATGCCACCAGCACACCAATAGCATCGGACGAGCCATATTTCTGCAGGGTATTGTAGCCCTGCAGGCCCAGCACCATGCCCACAAACAACGCTGACACCAGAATGATGATCAGTGACATCACCCCGGTAAAATACGTTTCGCGTATGGTCAGATGGAGGCGGCGAAAGCTCTCGCCGGACAGGACCAGCGTGTAGAGGAAGAAGCGTGCGGCGCGTCCGAGCCGCCAAATCCGGTCGATGACGCGGTGGCCAAGGCCGCGCAGGAATCTGATCATCCGATTAACCATGAACACCCCGCAGCAAATCCTTGCGATAGTCCGGCGCCGCATAATGGAACGGCACCGGACCGTCCACCTCGCCATGCACGAACTGATGTACGAATGGCAGATCGGACTTGCTCAGATCGTCGGGCGTTCCCTCCGCGACCACGACACCATTGGATACGAAATAGACGTAATCCACGAAAGAAAAGGTTTCGTGGACGTCATGGGTCACCACGATCGAGGTTGCCCCCAGCGCGTCGTTGAGACTACGGATCAGGTTGACGATCACGCCCATGGAAATCGGATCCAGTCCGGCGAACGGTTCGTCATACATGATAATGGCAGGATCCAGCGCCACCGCACGCGCCAATGCCACACGCCGCGACATGCCCCCGGAAAGCTCCGACGGCATCAGGTCACGCGCACCGCGCAGGCCGACGGCGTTGAGCTTGAGCAGCACCAGGTCGCGAATCACCGATTCCTGCAGCTTGGTATGCTCGCGCATGGGGAAAGCCACGTTATCGAACACGGAAAGGTCGGTAAACAAGGCACCGAACTGGAACAGCATGCCCATCTTGCGGCGCAGACGATATATCTCCTGGCGTGACTGCTTGTGCACCACCTTGCCGTCCACCCGCACTTCACCCGCGCTCGGTTTCAACTGCCCGCCGATCAGCCGCAGGATGGTGGTCTTGCCGGAACCGGAGCCGCCCATGATGGCCACCACCTTGCCGCGCGGAAAGCGCATGTTGATGCCCTTGTGCAGCGTGCGGCCGCCATAGCCGAAGGAAAGGTTATCGATTTCTACGATGTTATCGTTCATGATCGCGGCATTTTACTTGAAATTATTCCGCCTTGGCAGCCAAATCATCTGAAACAAGAGTTCTTCGACGAGCAGGCAAAAATTCAGGCAACTGACCGTGGTGCGTGTGAACAACGAGAAAGAGTGCCGAAGCGGGCTTTGTCGTCTTTGGCTCAACGGTCAAATGCTCTTACACAATACGTAGAGGTTAGTGCCATTGTCGACATAATCAGCTGCAGGCGCCGTTGTCGTTACCGCTGTTGGCGGAGTCCCCTCAATCAAGGCACGCACACTTCCCGTCGTCGCGTTGCCGTCATCCATCTGGCTGTCAATGGATTGGGCAATTTTTGCCGGCAAACTGCCGACACACACAACCGTTCCTGTAATTCCCAGTCCGCTATTCTGAACACCGAGAATTCCGCCGGCAGCGTTCAAGGGCTGGGTGGATCCTTCCGCGATCGTGGCAGTACTGCCGGCCACGAAGCCTGCCAGCCTAAGGTTCAGCCAGAATTTCCGGTTTTCATCCGTATTAGTCGTAGACTCGTAACCACCACCCTCAATGATGTTATCGCCATCCCCTTGGTTAGCAGCCACAGCCAGCGGCGCCCCGGCCACGCTCCATCGGCTCTGGCCTGGATCATCGCCAGGCAGGCGCTTGTAACGATCCTGGTAACCATATATTGCTACAGTAGTCCCATTAATATCGTTCGCGACATTCTTGATTTTGGCTTGTGCAATCAGCTCCTGCCCCTTAAGGACGCCCCCCAGCAACAAGCCGATGATCACGAGCACGATCGCAAGTTCGATCAAGGTAAATCCGGATTGCTTTTTCATTTTGTAGTTCCTTGGTTGTTAGCCTGCAAGTAAACTAGCAATAAGCGTACCATAAAATTTTGGCGTAACGCCATGTTTTTCCAGCCGATACATGGCATTCGCTTTCCTTCGCCCAGAATAGATGTCAATATTTCATCATGCATGACAAGTTGCTGACATTTTTGTCGCCCGTAAGCGCTGAAACCGCATGACCCACTTGGCGCGCCAGCAGTATGCCCTCGCCCTGCTGCTTCTTAGTTTGCATGGCGTGATGATCTGGGGGTTTGACACCCCGCTCACGCAAACCCTGCTGCTGATGCATTACGGCCTGTTCCTGTTATGGCAGCCAGTGTGGCGCGGCGAGCAGAAACTTACCATTTTCTCGGCGGTGCTGTTCATTATCGGCGCGGGGCTGCTGGTGGTCATGGTCAACTGGTGGGTGCTGGCGTTGTGGAGCGCGGGCTTATTCGGCCTGCTGGGCGGACGGGTATTCGGCGCACAGGCCGGCTACTCGCGCATGACGTACATGCTCGCCGCAGGCTACCTGCTGGGCATTTTGCTGATGTGGGTGGTGCCCAACCTGCTCGGCACGCCACCGGCATCCGGTGGCGTGCGCTTTCTGGTCGAATACATGCTGCCGCTGTTGCCGGCCAGCCTGCTGTTCATCCCGGTCAATCGTGCCAAGGAAAGCACAGCGCCCGTTCTGGATCTGTTCTACAGCCTCCTGCTGTTCATGTTGACTGTCATCCTGATACTGGGCAGCTTCGCCATCCAGGTCTCAGGCCGCACCGATTATGTTCGCACCCTGATCCACATGCTGTTCGGCCTTGCGGCGGCCTTGGTAGTGCTGAGTTGGCTATGGAATCCGCGAGCAGGTTTCGCCGGCATTGGCCAGCTGCTGTCACGTTATTTGCTGACCATCGGCATGCCATTCGAAGACTGGCTGAAAAAAATCGCCGAACTGGCCAACGAACAATCGAGCCCCTCGGAATTCATGGTCGCCGCCATCGGCGAAGTTGCCGCACTGCCATGGGTCAGCGGTGGCGCCTGGAAAATCGATGATGGAAAAGGCGAGTTCGGCCACCCTGCCACCCACCATGCCAGCTTCAGGTTCAATGATTTCCAGTTGACACTGCACACCCGCTGGCCGCTTACGCCGGCGCTGATGCTGCACATCAAGCTGCTGACGCTAATCCTGGGTGAGTTTCTGGAAGCCAAGCGGCGGGAAGAGGCGCTGCGCGAACAGGCCTACATGCGAGCCGTTTACGAAACCGGGTCGCGCATGACGCACGACATCAAGAACCTGGTGCAGTCGCTCAGCGTCCTGTGTGCAGCGGCAGCCGACGGGCAGAAAGACAGCGAAGCGTTGTTGATGCTGATGCAGCGCCAACTGCCTCAGCTCAACCGGCGCCTGGCGCTTACCCTGGAGAAATTGCAGGCGCCGCAAGCGCAGGGCGCCCGCATGATCCGCGCAACCACATGGTGGTGCGAACTCGAGCAGCGCCATGCCGGCAGCAACATCGTTTTCACGTTGCACACCGTACCATCGGCAGCAATGGCCAATGCCGACATGATGGACAATGTCGCCGACAACCTCTTGCAAAATGCTCTGGAAAAGGCGCGTCTGGAGAAAACCCTGCACATCGCCGTCACGCTGAGAGATGAAAACGGCCTGTGCCTGGAGATCAGCGATGACGGTAAAGCCATTCCGGAAGAGGTGGTCCAGAAGTTATTCCGGACCCACACTCCCTCCGACAACGGACTTGGCATCGGCCTCTACCATGCGGCAAGGCAGGCAGCCCAGGATGGCTATGAACTGAAACTCGCGAACAACACAGACGGAAATGTGCGCTTCACCCTTTGTCGGCAGGACGATCCGACAAGCTAAAGCGTGCCGTAGGAGTGCAGCCCAGTCAGGAACATGTTGACGCCGAGGAAGGCGAAGCTGGTCACCAGCAGGCCGACTAGCGCCCACCAGGCCGACAACGCTCCGCGAAGTCCCTTCACCAGCCTTAAATGCAGCCAGGCGGCGTAGTTGAGCCACACGATCAGCGCCCAGGTCTCCTTGGGATCCCAGGACCAGTAGCCGCCCCAAGCTTCCGCTGCCCACATGGCGCCGAGAATGGTAGCAATGGTGAAGAAAGCGAAACCCACCGCAATGGACTTGTACATCAGGTCGTCGAGCACCTCCAGCGAAGGCAGGCGGCTGGCCAGAATGCCACGCTGCGCCAGCAGCCAGGCGCTGCCCACCATGGCCGCCAGTGAGAACGCCCCATAGCCGATAAAGTTGGCGGGCACGTGGATTTTCATCCAGTAGCTTTGCAGCGCCGGCACCAGTGGTTGGATGCCGGCGGCCTGACGGTCGAAGGTGTACCACAGGATGAAGCCCACCGCAGCACTCACCACCAGCAGTACGAAGCCGCCTAGTTGGCGCGTGGCGTAACGCCCCTCGTAATAGAGATAGATCAGCGCAGTGATGAGGCAAAACAGCACAAACACTTCATACAGGTTGCTGATGGGAATATGCCCGACGTCTGGCGCGATCAGGTAAGACTCGTACCAGCGCACCATGAGCCCGACAAAACCCATCAGCACAGCGCTCCAGGTCAGCGCGGTAGCCACCCGGCCGGTGAAATCCGAACGCGCGAACAGCGCCAGCCAGTAAGTGGCGGTGGCTAGTACAAACAGCACGTTCATCCACATGACGGCGGACTGGCTGGAGAACAGGAACTTGAGGAAAAAGGCCTGGCCACCGCGCGCCAGGTCATCCTGATACTGGCTGATGCCGAACAGGCTGAGTAGCGCGATCCCCGCTAGCAACAGGCGCACCGGTTTCCAGAACCAGCCCAGCCAGCCGAAGCCCAGCACAGCACCGAACAAGAAGCCCTGCTCGTAGGCGTCCATATATACGCCGTAACGGTTGAAGGCGAACAGCGCGCCGGCCAACAAGGCCAGTGTGTAAATCCAGTCTGCCCGGGTCAGTCGTTGCAGAAACGGCGTTGGCGATTCGTATTTCTGTGCAGATTCCATGATGGCTCAATTCTCCAGTAAGTGCTGCAACTGCACGCGGCAGCGCGCAAACTCGAACTCGAAATCGCGGTTCTTGCGACCGGCAGACATGGCAAATAACACCGTCCGCGGTTTGACCAGCAGCCATATCCGGCGTTCACGCAGGTAAATCATGGCAAATATCCCCAGCACCAGCAGCAGCGAACCACCATACACCAGATTCTTGCCGGGCGAACGGGTCAACTGCAGGCCGCTGGCCTGGCGCTGCTCGAAATCAGTGAGCTGCAGGTAAAACGGCGCGCCGTAGAAAAACAGGTCGCTCATCGAGTTGAGACTGTCGTGCACGAACTGAAGAGTGGCCTCGTCTGGTTGCGGCACGGCCTTGCCGGCACGTTCGCGGCTCATTGCCAGCGCCTCGAACGCGGCATTGCCGACAATCTTGATATAGGTCTGCGCCGCTCTTTCGCGATCCTGCTGTGGCACTGATTTCTCGATGAATTCGGCGATACGGGTATAACCGCCCTGCGAAAATGCGCCCAGCAAATGCGCCACGCTCTCCTCGAAACGCTGACGCAAGTCACCTTTTTCGGCCTCTCCCGTTTCGGCCTCTCCCGGCAAGGCCTTGGCCGCCATGCGCCGTGCAATTTCCGGCGCCAGCGCGGGATCGAACAGCACGGCATGCAAGCGCATGTAGTCGTTGATGGAATTGTCCGCATCGGCCGGAATGCGCAGATAGCGGAAGTCCTGGTTCTGTGTTTCGCGCATGCCGGAAACGAAGTAGGCACGGCCTTCCAGCGTCATCGGCTGCATGTAGTTGAGGTATTCGCGCGCCTGCCCTTGCGCATCCCGCACCTTGAAGGTCACGCTGGGACCTACGTTATGCGGCTTGGCCTTGGGGCCCTGTTCCAGGGTCAGGATATTGAAGAAACGAAAATCGTCGAACTCGACCGTTAGCGCCTGCTCGCCTTCGCCGGCCTTGACCCTGCCGAACACCTGCCCCTCGAGCACGGCAGGCTGCTCCGTAACGCCGACCAACGGCCAGACGTTGAACTTGAGTTTGGATCCGCCATCCTGGAAATCCGACTGGTAAATGGCGATACCCTTGTAGATCAAAGGATGATTGACGCGAATGGTGGCCTTGAGCGGTTCCTTGAGCTGCTTGTCAAAAATCTCCACATCGCTCTCGAACGACTTGGGCTGGCCGGTAGCGTAATGCTCGATGCGGAAATCCTTGAGCGCCACGGTAAACGGCAGCTCCTGCACCAGATAACCGTCGCGCATGCGCACGAATACCACATCGCCGCTGGTGCCTTCCGGCAGCGTCATGTTGCCGCGGAACGACAGGTTGGCTACCGATAGCCTGCTCGGCGCCGGCACCTGCGATTCCGGGATGTCGCGCGTTTCCACTTTTTTCAGGCCCAGCAATTCCTGTACCTTGAACGGCACGTTGCCGTCCAGCAGGCCGCCGATGCAGATCACGACAATAGCTGCATGGGTCAGGATGTAGCCCAGACGCTGGTAGCTGCCGGCCTTGGCCGCCAGCAGCACGCCATCTGCCTGGTCGGTACGTTTGAAGCTGAAGTCGTGATCCCGCAGGAAACGTTGCAGCCGATTCAGGGTTTCGTCGGCCGGCAGGTCGACTTGATATTCGGCCTGATGAGCGAAGGCGCGCAGCGAGTTTTCCATGGCGTGCTCGCGGAACGAACGCAGCTCGCGCAACATGCCCGGTGTATTGCGATAGATGCACAGGCTGGTGGAAAGCACCAGAAACACCAGGATCAACAGGAACCAGGCGGCATGGTAGACATCGTACAGCCCCAGCGATTCGAACAGGCCGAACCAGAACTGGCCGAACTGCACCACGTAGTTGGCGTAAGGCTCGTTCTGCTTGAGTACAGTGCCGATGATGGAGGCGATGCCCAGCACCGTCAGCAGACTGACGGCGAAGCGCATTGAGCTCAGCAACTCATATAGTGCGCGGGACCTGGATAGTTTAGGGTTATTCAAGATGTATAAACAATTAGGGGGTGGCAATTGCCACCCCCGGTTAACGTATCAGTATCGAATCGGATTACTTCAACCCTTGAATGTAATCGACCACCGCTTCCATCTCCGGGTCAGACATCTTGGAAGCGATCACGCGCATCATTGGCGCATTGGCACGTTCGCCAGAGCGGAACGCCTTCAACTGGTTGAGGTTATACTCGGCGTGCTGGCCGGCAAGCCGCGGAAACTGTACCGGAATGCCGGCGCCGTTCGGACTGTGACAGGAAGCGCAAGCCGGCACGCCCTTGGCGAGGATGCCGCCCTTGTAAATCCGTTCGCCATCCGAGCCCTTGCCGTTGCTTTTGGCGGCACCCCCCTTGGGCGCCTGTGCAGCAAAGTATGCTGCCACATTCAGCACGTCTTCCGGCGTAGTCAGAGTGGCCGACATCGGCCCCATCACCGCATTAGCGCGTTTGCCGGATTTGAATTCGTTGAGTTGCTTGGCGAGATACTCCGGAAACTGCCCGGCCAGCTTGGGATTGGTGGTAATCACGCTATTGCCATCGGGGCCATGACATGCCGCGCAAACCGCAGTAGCCGTTTCCGCGCCCTTGGCAGCGTCGCCTGCTGCGCCGGCACCCATCGAAGCCAGCAGACCTGCTACCAATACCCCCATCACCCGCACATTCATCACGCACACCCCAAAATGGTTGAATACTTACACCTGAATCGCGGCATTTTATCCAATTTCGGGGGTTCGTGATAGCATTCAGCCGCCATGCCCCTATTCCAGAACGCCCAATACTTTATCTCGGCGCATCACCTGCGTGATCTGCCACCCGCCACTGGTATCGAAATCGCCTTTGCCGGCCGCTCCAACGCAGGAAAATCCAGCGCCATCAACACCCTGGCCAACCACACGCGCCTGGCTTACGTCAGCAAGCAGCCGGGGCGCACGCAGCTCATCAATTTTTTCAGCCTGGGCGGCGACCGCTACCTTGTGGATTTGCCCGGCTATGGCTATGCCAAAGTCCCGGAAGCCATGCGCAAGCACTGGCAGCTGGTGCTGGCCGCCTACCTGTCGCAGCGCAGCAGCCTGCATGGCCTGGTACTGGTCATGGACTCGCGCCACCCGCTTACCCCGCTCGACTGCCAGATGCTGGACTGGTTCGGCCCCACTGGCAAACCCATCCACGTCCTGCTCACCAAATCGGACAAGATGTCACGCAGCGAAGCCATGAAAACGCTGGCCGCGGTGCGTAAGGAATTGCAGCAGACTTGGGGGAACTCCAGCGTACAACTCTTCTCCAGCCTGAAAAAACAAGGGGTGGAGGAGGCGGAGAAGGTGATCGGCGCCTGGCTAAACCCGCCGGAAGATCAAGTCCCAGACACTGTGCCCGAGGTTTAGGCCGCGCTGCTCGAACTTGGTCAGCGGCCGATATTCCGGCCTAGGGGCATAGTCCTGCACGGTATTGCTCAGTTGCGGCTCGGCCCGCAGCACCTCCAGCGCCCACTGGGCATATTCTTCCCAATCGGTAGCGAAATGCAGATAGCCGCCCGGCTTGAGCTTGTCGCACAGCAGATGCAGGAATTCCGCCTGTAACAGCCGCCTCTTGTGGTGGCGCTTCTTTGGCCAGGGGTCCGGGAAGAAGATGTGAATGGCGTCAAGCGAGGCATCAGCAACCATATTGTGCAGCACTTCCACCGCATCGTGCTGGATCACGCGCAGGTTGGTCAGGTTATGCTCCTGCACCAAACGGAGCAGGTTGCCTACGCCCGGCGTATGTACTTCCACTCCCAAGTAGTCCTGGTCCGGATTGGCTTGCGCGATTTGCGCCGTGGCCGAACCCATACCGAAGCCGATTTCGAGAATCCTGGGAGCTGCCCGCCCAAACACAGCATCCAATTCAAGCTTCGTGGGCGCGTAGGAAATGCCGAACACCGGCAGCAGGGTTTCCACCGCACGCTGCTGAGCGGCGGTGAGACGTCCCTGACGCAGGACAAAACTACGGATGGGGCGTTGGCGTTCCATGCTGATTCAACCGGCGCAAAAAGGGCGCATTATAGCGTATGGCGCTTGTCGCCCCGGCCGAACCCCAGCAAAGGTTGCATGTTTTTCCCCAGCGCCACTACCTTGAACAGTTCCCCCATTTCTGCTGGCGACAGCAGCTTCTGCGCCTGCGACGCCAACGGCAGGTAGGCCGTCATATCCGCAGGCGAAACCGCGCCCAGCAACTCAGTAATGCCGCAGTTGATCAGGAATTGCGCCTGTGTGGTGTAGCCCAGCAATTGCAAGTCGTGCGACACGCCAGTCTCGGCCACGGCGGTGAAATCAACGTGCGCCGTGATGTCCTGCAGGCCGGGGTGGAAAAACGGGTCGTCGTGCGCAAGCTGGCGGTAATGGCACATCAAAGTGCCGCTGGCTCGTTGCCGATGGTAGTACTCGCAACGCGGAAAGCCGTAATCCACAAACAGCAGCACACCATGTTCCAGCATTTGCGCCAAGCTGGCGATCAGCCCGCTGGCGGCTGGGCAAACCTCGCTGATATAGCCGGGCGGCAGCCCCAACCCTTGCGTCGTTCGCAGCAGACGGCTGTCGGTCACAAGGCATTCTTGCCACACAAACTGGCCGTCTTTCCACGCTACGCCACGCTCGAATATGCCAGTTTCGCGCCACGTCAGCACATGCACTGGCAATGCGTCCAGCACCTCGTTGCCAATCACCAGCCCTGTGAACGTGTCGGGCAGCGCTTCCAGCCATTCAACATGCGCCAGCAATTCGGCAGGCAGCCCAGCTGCCAATGTTTCCTTCTGCACTGAGCGCAAGTGTGCGCTGACTTCAAGAATGCGGTAGCGCTGCGGAAGAGCTCCCAGTCGCTGCAATTCCAGCAGCACCTGCGCTGCCAAGCGGCCGGTGCCGGCGCCGAGCTCGAGCACATTGCCGCCGGTAGCAACTAGCACTTGTGCAGCCTGTCGCGCCAGCGTGCCGGCAAATAATGGGGAGATTTCCGGCGCAGTAACGTAGTCGCCATCCGTGCCAAATTTTTTCGCCCCGGCGCTGTAATACCCGAGGCCAGGCGCATACAGTGCCAGTTCCATGTAGCGGGCAAAGCTGACCTTGCCGCCTTGCGCGGCGATTTCGTCGCGGATGATCTGGATCAGGCGGCTGCCATGTTCCAGCTGTTCCGGGTCAGGGATTGGTAATGATGTGTTCACGGGAATATCCGACGGTTATGGTAAATTATACCCCCTGACTTCAGGACCTCCCATGAACGATCAACTGCAAGACAAAGTCATCCTCATCACCGGCGGCGCCAAACGCGTCGGCGCTTCCATCTGCCGCATGCTACACGCAGGCGGCGCCAAGCTGATGATTCATTACCGCAGCTCGGTGGGCGAGGCGCGCGCGCTGCAATCCGAGCTCAATTTGCTGCGTCCGCAGTCGGCCGCCATCATCCAGGGCGACCTGCACAACCTGCCCATGCTGGCCGGGCTGATCCATGAGACCATCAAGCATTTCGGCCGGCTGGACGTACTCATCAACAATGCCTCCAGCTATTACGCCACCGAGATCGGCGAAATCGGCGAACACGAATGGGACGATCTGATCGGCTCCAACCTGAAAGCGCCGCTGTTCCTGTCGCAGGCAGCGGCACCGGAACTGCGCAAACAGCAGGGCTGCATCGTCAACATCACCGACATGCACGTCGAGCGCCCCAAGAAAGGCTACGTGGTGTACAGCGTGGCCAAGGCCGGGCTGGCGACCCTCACCCGCTCGCTGGCGCACGAACTGGGGCCGGAAGTGCGCGTCAACGCCGTGGCCCCCGGCCCGGTGCTGTGGCCAGAGAGCAACCCGCAATTCGACGAACTGTACCGTCAGCGTGTCATTTCGCAGACGCTGCTGAAGCGCGTCGGCGAACCCGAGGATATCGCCAAGGCAGTGCGTTTCCTGATTAAAGACGCCCCTTTCATCACCGGCCAGGTGATTGCGGTGGACGGCGGCCGTTCGCTTAACCTGTAGGATTCCCATGCAGCATTACCCTGAACACGTCTCCGGCAATTTCCTCAAGCTGCGCAACAAGCTCATCAGCTCGGTGGGCAAGGCCATCGGCGACTACAACATGATCGAGCATGGCGACACCATCCTGGTGTGCATGAGCGGCGGCAAGGATTCGCACGCGCTGCTGATGCTGTTGCTGGCCTTGCAGCAACGCGCGCCGGTGGATTTCAAGCTGATCGCCATGAACCTGGATCAGAAACAGCCGGGTTTTCCCGAACACATCCTGCCGGAATACTTTGAAAAACTGGGCGTGGAGTACCGCATCGTGGAAGCGGACACCTATTCGATCGTCAAGGAGAAAGTGCCGGAAGGCAAAACCACCTGCTCGCTGTGTTCGCGCCTGCGCCGCGGCATCATCTACCGCACCGCGCAGGAACTGGGCGCGAACAAGATCGCACTCGGCCACCACCGCGACGACATCGTGCAGACGCTGTTTCTCAACATGTTTTTCGGCGCTAAGCTCAAGGCCATGCCGCCCAAGCTGGCGACCGACCAGGGCGAGTTCATCGTCATCCGCCCGCTGGCCTATTGCGCCGAGAAGGATATCGCCGCCTATGCGCGCGGCATGGAGTTCCCGATCATCCCGTGCGACCTGTGCGGCTCGCAGGAAAACCTGCAACGCCAGAAAATCAAGGCCATGCTGCATGAATGGGAACATGAGTATCCCGGGCGCACCGAGAAGATATTCCGCGCCCTGACCAACGTCGCGCCTTCGCACCTGGCGGATACCGGGCTGTTCGACTTCAAGTCGCTCTCCAGCCAGACCAGCGAAGCCGACCCGCTGTTCGGCGATCTCGATGAAGATGCCGCGCTGAGCTTTGCAGGCACAGACGGCAACCGTATTGAATTCATCAGAAGGGTAGCTTGAGATGAAAAACCCGTTTGCAGGCAAGACCCTCAAGGAGCGGCTGATCGTCGGCCTACCCTTTCTGGTCATCGCGATCGCCATGTTCTGGGTGGCCTCGCGTTTCATAGAACCGGCACCCCCCAGGACACTATATATGTCAACCGGCGCCCCTGGCGGGGCCTATCAGGCCTATGCCGAAAAATACAAGGAAATCCTGGCACGCCAGGGCATCACCCTGGAACTGCAAACCTCCACCGGCTCCCCGCAGAACCTGGAACGGCTGGCGGACGAGGACAACCCAGTCACCATCGCCTTCGTACAGGGCGGGATCGACACCCCGGTGGGCGGCGAATACAACATGACGCTGGGCAGCATGTACTATGAGCCGCTCTGGGTTTTCTACCGGGGCGACGAAACCTATGAACAGCTGACACAGCTGCGAGGCAAGCGCCTGGCCATCGGCACCGTCGGCAGCGGAAACCACAAGCTGGTCATGCAGATCCTGACCGCCAACAACATGCAAGGCGACAGCGGAAACCATTTGGCATTGGGTGGCGACGATGCCGCCAAAGCCTTGCTGCAAGGCGAAGTGGACGCGGCACTCATCATTGCCGGCGCGGATTCGGCCGTGGTACGCAAGCTGCTGAATACCGACCACGTGCGCCTGATGAGCTTCGCCCAGGCCGACGCCTACGTCACCATGTTCCCTTTCCTTTACAAGGTCACGCTGCCACGCGGCGGAGCGAGCCTGCCACATAACCTGCCTGGCCGGGATATTACCCTGGTCGCCACCACCGCCAACCTGATAGCACGCGACAGCACCCATCCGGCGCTGGTCAGCCTAATTGCAGGCGCCGCGCAGGAAGTGCACGGCAAGAGCGGCATGTTCCAGCGGGCCGGCGAATTCCCCGCGATGAAAGACAAGACGTTCCAGGTCAACACCGATGCCGAACGCTATTACAAATCGGGGCCACCCTTCCTGGAACGTTACCTGCCGTTCTGGATCGCGGTACTGGTGGACCGGATCTGGGTCATGATCATCCCCCTGCTGGCACTTATCCCCATCCTGCGGCTGCTACCCGGCGTCTACCGATGGCGCGTCACTTCACGCATCAACCGCTGGTATGGGGTGCTTTCCGCGCTCGAGCTTGAGATCAGGCACCAGTACGATCCATCGCGCCAAGCCGAATACATGGCAAAAATCGACGTCATCGAGGAACGCGCCAACAGCTACCCGATCCCGGTGGCCTATGCCCATCTCGGCTACACGCTACGTGAGCACATCAATCTGGTCAGGGCCGCCCTGGAGCGGAAGTCGGGCAAGCAAAATCTGCCTAAGGGTTAGCTATTACGTGTCTTCTCTTCATTCCAAATGCAGAATCCAAGCACGGCGCTGACTGCCACAATAGTGAGCACAACCGCCGTGAGAGAAGCAATCCCAACCCAAGAACCAAAAAGCACTTTCAACATGATCAAGCCCCTTCAGTAAAATAATAATATTAGGATATTCTAATCTTATTAGTCTTTAATGCAAGAGGTCTAACTCTGGATGATCGTTTATCGTCGATTATGGACGTCCAAAAGCCGGTATATCCAACAATACTTCCCAGAAACCGGGACAACGTTGGTTGAATTCACGCGCTGAACCGCCTGACACAAAAAACACTTTCTTGCCCTTTGCTGGCGTTTGCTCTTATTATCTGCCGCTCTTGCTCCCCACTCGCGCTGAATAAATGTCGAAACTGCTGATCGTCGAATCGCCTTCCAAGGCCAAAACACTGAAGAAGTACTTGGGCAAGGATTTCGAGGTGCTGGCCTCCTACGGCCACGTGCGCGACTTGATTCCCAAGACCGGCGCGGTGGATACCGAGCACGATTTCGCCATGAAGTACGAAATCATCGACCGCAACGCGCGGCATGTCGATGCTATCGCCAAGGCGGTCAAGGCGGCTGACGCCATCTACCTGGCGACCGACCCGGACCGCGAAGGGGAGGCCATCTCCTGGCATATCGCCGAGATTCTCAAGGGCAAGAAGTTGCTCAAGGACAAGCTGCTCAAGAGGGTGGAGTTCCACGAGATCACCAAGAGTGCGGTGGAGCATGCCATCGCGGCGCCGCGCGATATTTCCATGCCGCTGGTCAACGCGCAACAGGCACGCCGGGCGCTGGATTACCTGGTGGGCTTCAACCTGTCGCCGCTGCTATGGAAGAAGATCCGCCGCGGCCTTTCTGCCGGGCGCGTGCAAAGCCCTGCGCTAAGGCTGATCGTCGAGCGCGAGTTGGAAATCGAGGCATTCAAACGCCAGGAATACTGGACGATTCACCTGCAAAGCCGCAAGAAGCAGCAGGCGTTCGACGCCAAGCTGGTGCAGCTGGCCGGCAGCAAGGTGGAGCAGTTCACCGTCACCAGCCAGGACCAGCAGGCCGAGATCGTCGGCAAGCTGCTGGCGGCGAGCGCAGGCAAGACCACGGTTTCGCGCGTCGAGAAGAAGCAGAAGAACCGCAGCCCCGCGGCACCATTCACCACCTCCACGCTGCAACAGGAGGCGGTGCGCAAGCTGGGCTTCACCACCAGCCGCGCCATGCGCATTGCCCAACAGTTGTACGAAGGCGTCAGCATCGGCGCCGAGGGCACCGTGGGGCTCATCACCTATATGCGCACCGACTCCTTCAGCATGGCGGCGGAGGCGGTCATGCAGATCCGCGACTATATCAAGGGCCATTTCGAGGCGGATTACCTGCCGAAATCGCCGATCATGTACAAGACCAAGGCCAAAAACGCGCAGGAAGCACACGAGGCAATCCGCCCCACCGACATCCGTCGTACGCCTGACAGCCTGCGCAACCACCTGACGCCGGAGCAGTTCCGCCTCTACGACATGATCTGGAAGCGCGCGCTGGCCTGCCAGATGGCGCCCGCCAGATTTGACGCCGTAAGCGTCGATCTCACCGTGGGCAGTGAAGCCAACCTGTTCCGCGCCACCGGCCAGACCATGATTTTCCCCGGCTTTATCGCCGTCTACATGGAAGGCCTGGACGACACCGAGGAGGAGAGCGAGAGCAAACTGCCGGTGCTGGAGGTAGGCGAGATGCTGGACGTGACGAAAATCTGGGGCGACCAGCACTTTACCGAGCCGCCGCCACGCTACTCCGAAGCCAGCCTGGTCAAGGCACTGGAAGAATACGGTATCGGCCGCCCTTCCACCTACGCCAGCATCATCTCGACGCTGCAGGATCGCGAGTATGTGCTGCTGGACAACAAGCGATTCACGCCTACCGACGTCGGCCGCATCGTCAACAAGTTCCTGACAGAACATTTCACCAAGTATGTCGATTACGACTTTACCGCCAACCTGGAAAACGAGCTGGATGAAATCGCCGAGGGTGGACGAGAGTGGATTCCGGTGCTCGACGAATTCTGGCAGGGCTTCAACCGCCAGATCGCGGACAAGGCCGAAGTGGAGCGCCCCGGCACCGAAGTGCTGGACGAAGCCTGCCCCAAGTGCGGCAAGCCGCTGTCCAAGCGCCTGGGCAAGCGCGGCAGCTTCATCGGCTGCACCGGCTACCCGGAATGCGACTACACACGCAACCTGGACGGCGATGCACCAGCTGGCAACGAGCCGGTGACCGTTGGTGCAGACCCGGCCAGCGGCAAGGACATCCTGTTGCTCAACGGCCCGTATGGGCCATACTTGCAATTAGGCCAGACTGCGGACGACCCCAAGAAAAAACCAAAACGCGTCAGCATTCCCAAGGAAATCCCGCTGGCAAGCGTCTCTCTGGACGTTGCGCTGAAACTGATCGCACTACCCCGCGAAATCGGTCTGCACCCGGAGACCGGCAAGAAGATCACCGCCGGCATCGGCCGCTTCGGCCCATACCTGAACCACAACGGCACGTTCAAATCAATTCCCAGGTCGGACAGCATTTTCGACGTCGACCTGCCGCGCGCGGTAGAGCTGCTGGCACAGGCCAAAGCCAAGGCCGCGCCGCTGCGCGAACTGGGTGAGCATCCGACAGAAGGCGGCAACATCGCCATTTATGCCGGCCGTTACGGCCCCTACGTGCAGCACGGCAAGGTCAACGCCACGCTGCCCAAAGACGAGGCAGTCGAGACAGTGACGCTCGAGCAAGCATTGCAACTTCTCGCTGCCAAGACCGCCAAAGGTGCGCCCGCGAAAAAGACATCCTCCGCCAGAAAAGCTCCAGCCAAAAAACCGGCACTAAAAAAACCAGCTGCGGCTCGAAAAAAGGCTGGTTAGTGTCAGGGCAATAAAAAAGCCGGGGAGTCCCGGCTTTTCTATTGCCCCCTCAGAAATGGCGTCAACCCAACTTACGTAAGCCGTTACTGCTTTCGATCCATTTACGAATGCGCTGCGCATCGCCGATGCGGGTAAATTTTCCCCAGGAATCAAGGAGGACGATGATCAGCGGCTGGTCGGCAATCTGCGCCTGCATCACCAGACAACGACCGGCTTCGTTGATGAAGCCGGTTTTGGACAGGCCGATCTGCCAATCGCTGTTGCGCACCAGGATATTGGTGTTGCGAAATTCGACCGGCCGGCTCAGGCCATGTACTGGTACTTCGTACTCCGAGGTTGTCGTGACCTGGCGGATTTCCGGGTACTGGTAGGCAGCCTTGACCATTTTGGCCAAGTCTTCCGCAGTCGAAACGTTCTCGCTGTTAAGGCCGGTGCCATCTACAAAACGCGAGCGCGTCATGCCGAGTGCCACAGCCTTGGCATTCATGGCAGCGACGAAAGCCTGGCGCCCGCCGGGATAAGCGTTACCTAGCGACGCCGCGGCGCGATTCTCTGAAGCCATCAATGCCAGTTGCAACATTTCGCCGCGCGTCAGCGTGGTTCCGACACGCAAACGCGAACCGGTGCCCTTCAGCGTATCCACCTCCGCCTCGGAGATGGTAATCGGTTCAGTCAAAGGCTGATGTGCATCCAGCACCACCATCGCCGTCATCAGTTTGGTAACCGAAGCAATCGGGGTAGGGACGTCGGTGCTCTTGGCGTAGAGCACCTCACCCGTATCCTGGTTGATGATCAGCGCCTTGGAGGAAGCAAGGCGCAACTCGCTACCATCGCCCTCCTCGACAAAAACATTGTGTCGCGGCTGATAATTAACAGTACGTACCCGATATTTGCTGTCCGAACGGATGGTGTGGATGATCCTGCGGCTGGAAACCGAATGTTTTCCGGCCTTGTCCTTGCTCTTTACAACAGTCTTATGCTTGGCCGGCTTTTGCGTGGCAGCTTCTGCCGCGTAGACAGGGAATGCCAGCGCTACTGCGCAGCAAAGCGATAGGAATTTCCGCAGCATTGAGCCCCCTTCCGTTTGTTAAAGCCAATAATCGTGAGCCATCATAGCCAAATCATTTTGATTTGTCATCAACATAGCTTGGATTATTGAGGTGATTTGTAAGTATGCAGGGCCGAAGCCGGGGGATTACTAACAATCTACCTGCCAATGTCCAGACTTGCCCCCGGCTTTCTCCAGCAAACGGATGTTCTCGATGCGCATGCCGCGATCGACGGCCTTGCACATATCGTAAATGGTAAGCAGCGCTACGCTGATTGCCGTGAGCGCCTCCATTTCCACTCCGGTGCGTCCAAC
>DAOMFG010000003.1:0-17845 GCA_035429685.1 Methylophilaceae bacterium
GCGAATTTCGCCAGCACGCGGTTGGTCAGCCCGGCGATGGAATTCTGTTCGTGGATCACCAGCGGCCGGCGCGTCAGCCAGGCGACCAGGCCGCCGGGGAATGCCGCGAAGCCGCCCATGCCCAGCACCACGTCCGGCCGGTGGTGCCGCATGGCGGACAGGCTTTGCAGGCAGGCGCGCAGCACCAGGAACGGCGCGGCGATTTTTCTGGACAACCCCTTGCCACGGACGCCGGACATGCGAATCACGGCGACATCGTAGCCCTTGCCCGCGATCAGGCGGTTTTCCATGCCGCCTTCCGTCGCCAGCCAGACGATGCGCCAGCCCTGCTGTTTCAGGGCGTCGGCCACCGCCATCGCCGGGTAGACGTGGCCGCCGGTACCGCCTGCCATGACCATCAGGGTACTCATGCCGGCAGACCCTTGGCCAGCCGGCGATTTTGGTTACGGCCGCTACGCTTAACTTCGGCTGTGCCAAAGTTAGCCTTCACCGAAACAGGCGCTTGATAACCGATCTTCATACCGGAATCCCTTTTGCCAAGCGCCTGTTTTCCCAATCGATCCGCAGCAGCACCGCCAGCGCGACGCAATTGGCGACGATGCCGCTGCCGCCGAACGACAGCAGCGGCAAGGTCAGCCCCTTGGTCGGCAGAATGCCCATGTTGACGCCCATGTTGATGATGGCCTGCACGCCCAGCCAGACGCCGATGCCCTGCGCCAGCAGCGCCGAGTAATGACGTGCGTGGGAGGCCGCTTCCTTGCCGATGGAAAATGCACGCAGCACCAGCCAGGCGAACATCAGGAGCACCACCGTCACCCCGACGAAGCCCAGCTCCTCGGCCACGACCGCCAGCAGGAAGTCGGTATGCGCTTCCGGCAGGTAGAGCAGTTTTTCCACGCTGGCGCCCAGCCCCACGCCCAGCCATTCGCCGCGGCCGAAGGCGATCAGCGCGTGCGACAGCTGGTAACCCTTGCCGTACGGGTCGGCCCAGGGATCCATGAAGCCGATGATGCGCTGCAGGCGGTAGGGGGAGCTCAGGATCAGCCCCGCCACGCCGACCACCAGCAGCACCAGCAGCCCGCCGAAGATGCGGCCATTGATGCCGCCCAGCCACAGGATGGCGATGGAAATAGAGGCGATCACGGCGAAGGCGCCAAAATCCGGCTCGCGCAGCAACAGGAAGCCGACCATCAGCATCACCGCCAGCACGGGCAGGAAGCCGCGGGTGAAACTGTCGAGAAAGGCCGCCTTGCGCACCGTGTAGTCGGCCACGTACATGGCGGCGAACAGTTTCATCAGTTCCGACGGCTGCAGATTGGCTACCAACAGGTTGATCCAGCGCCGGCTGCCGTTGACCTCGCGCCCGATGCCGGGAATCAGCACCAGCACCAGCAGCGCCAGACCGGCCAGGAACAGGTAGGGGGCAAACCGCTGCCAGCGCTCGGTGGACACCTGAAACGCCATCAGAGCGGCCAGCAGAGCGATGATCAGGTAGACCGCGTGGCGCGTCAGGAAATAGGTCGACTGGTGGCCGGTCGCCTTGTCCGCCTCGGCCAGCGCGATAGAGGCCGAATACACCATCACCAGGCCGAAGCCGAGCAGCAGCAGCGCCACCCACAACAGCGCCTGGTCGTAGGTCGGGGAAACGATGCGGTCGCGATTGGCGAGCATGTACATCATGCGGCCTTTTCCAGTTGCCGCACCGCAGCGACAAATACTTCTGCACGATGCAGGTAGTTGCGGAACATGTCGAAGCTGGCGCAAGCCGGCGACAAGAGTACGACATCGCCCGGCCGGGCGTTGGCGTAGGCAGCCTGTACCGCTTCCTGCAGACTGCCGGCGGCGATCAAGGGCACGCCGCTGTCCGCCAGCACGGCACCGATCTGCGGGCCGTCGCGGCCGATCAGCACCACGGCCCGGGCATTGCTTGTGACCGGCGCGCGCAATGGCGAGAAGTCCTGACCCTTGCCGTCGCCGCCGGCGATCAGCACCACCTTCTGCGGCAAACCCGCCAGCGCGGCGCAGGTGGCGCCGACGTTGGTGCCCTTGGAGTCGTCGTAAAACGCTACGCCGTTCTTTTCGGCCACCCACTCGACGCGGTGCGGCAGCCCCCTGAACTGGCGCAGCACCCCCAGCAGCGGCGCATCGTCGAGGCCGATGGTGCGGCACAACGCAAGTGCCGCCAGTGCGTTGGCCGCGTTGTGCAGCCCGGCGATGCGCAATTCGGACAGCTTGAGCAGCCCGGCCTCGCCCTGCGCCAGCCAGACCTCGCCGCCGCGATGCAGCAGGCCGAAGTCGTTGTGCGAAGGCGGCGCGTCGAGGCCGAAACTCACGATGGTTCGTCCCGGCAAGCCCATGCCGCGACTCCATTGATCCTCGCGGTTCAACACCTGCACACCATGACCATGGAAAATGCGCGCCTTGGCGGCGGCATAATCGGCCATGCCGGCGTAGCGATCCAGGTGGTCCTCGGTAACGTTCAGCACGGTCGCGGCATCTGCGTCCAGGCTCGCTGTAGTTTCCAGCTGGAAGCTGGACAGCTCCAGCACATAGACATCGGGCATTTCGCCATCCAGCGCATCCAGCACCGGCAGGCCGATGTTGCCGGCGACGATGGTTTTCAGCCCCGCCGCCTTGCACATTTCCCCGACCAGCGTGGTCACCGTGGTCTTGCCGTTGGCGCCGGTGATGGCGATGACTCTGGCATGGCGCGGTTTGTGTTGCGCGAATAGTTCCACGTCGCCGACCACCGGAATGCCGCGCGCGATGGCCGCCTGGATTTCCGGATCGGCCAGCGGCACGCCAGGGCTGGCGACAATGATGTCGGCCTGCGCGAACACTTCGAGCCGGAACGCGCCCAGATGCACCGCGACTTCCGGCAGTTCGGCGCGCACGACGGACAAACCCGGCGGCGTCTCGCGCGTGTCGGCGACGGACAGGCGAGCGCCGTGGCGCTGTAGCCAGCGCAATGCCGACAGGCCGGTATCACCCAGCCCCAGCACCAGCACCCGTTTGTCTTTCAGTTCCAGTTTCATCTCAGTTTCAGCGTCGACAACCCCAGCAGCACCAGCATCATGGTGATGATCCAGAAGCGAACCACCACCTGCGTCTCCTTCCAGCCCTTCTGTTCGTAATGGTGGTGCAGCGGCGCCATCAGGAAGATGCGCCGCCCCTGGCCGTACTTCTTCTTGGTGTAGCGGAAGTAGCTCACCTGCGCCGCCACCGATAGCGTTTCCACCACAAACACGCCACCCATGATGAACAGCACGATCTCCTGCCGGACAATCACCGCTACCACGCCCAGCGCCGCACCCAGAGCCAGCGCCCCGACGTCGCCCATGAACACTTCCGCCGGATAGGCGTTGAACCACAGGAAGCCCAGCCCGGCACCCGCCATGGCGGTGCAGAACACCGCCAGTTCGCCGGCGCCCGGCACGTAGGGAATGCCCAGGTATTTGGAAAAATAGAGGTGGCCGGCGGCGTAGGAGAAAATCGCCAGCGCTCCGCTCACCAGCACGGTCGGCATGATGGCGAGGCCGTCGAGACCATCCGTGAGGTTGACTGCGTTGCTGCTGCCGACGATGACCAGATAAGTCAGCACGATAAAACTGACCGCCCCCAGCGGCAGCACCAGGTGCTTCAGGAAGGGGAAGATCAGCGTCGTCTCAGCCGGCAGGGTGGCGGTATGGAACAGGTAGACCGCCGCACCGAAGCCAAGCAGCGACTGCCAGAAGTACTTCTCCCTGGCCGACAAGCCCTTGGGATTGCGGTGCACCACCTTGCGCCAGTCATCCACCCATCCGATCACGCCGAACCCCAGCGTGACGATCAGCACCACCCACACGTAGCGGTTGGACAGGTCGGCCCACAGCAGCGTGGAGATCGCGATCGCCACCAGAATCAGCGCGCCACCCATGGTGGGGGTGCCTGCCTTGACCAAGTGCGTCTGCGGACCGTCGTCGCGCACCGCCTGGCCGACCTTGTACTGGGTCAGCTTGCGGATCATGGTCGGTCCGACCAGGAAAGAAATCAGCAGCGCGGTCAGCGTGGCCAGCACCGCGCGCAGCGTGATGTAGTTGAACACGTTGAACGTACGGATGTCGTGCGCCAGCCAGCGCGCCAGTTCAAGCAGCATGCCTGGCCTCCCTTTCATGTTGTTCGGTCAGCAGATCCACCACCCGCTCCATACGCATGAAACGCGAACCTTTTACCAGCAGCGTCACGCCCGGCTGCAACTCCGGCTGCAAGGCCGACGCCAGTGCCTCAGGCGACTCGAAATGCTGTGCGCCGGCACCGAACGCCTGTGCCGCACCGGCAGCCATGCCACCCATGGCATACAGGGCGTCGATGCCGGACTGCTTCGCCAGCGCGCCGATATTGGCATGCAGCGCGGCTGCATCCGCACCCAGCTCTCCCATGTCGCCCATGACGAAAATCTTTCGCCCCGACATCGCCGCCAGCACACCGATGGCGGCACGCATGGAGGCGGGATTGGCGTTGTAGGTATCGTCGATGAGGATGGTGCCGCCCTTGCCGGGCTTGCGCTGCAGGCGGCCCTTGACGCCGCCGAAGCGTTCCAGCCCGGCAGCGATGGTGGCGGGGGCGATGCCCATCGCCAGTGCTGCGGCCGCGGCGGCCAGTGCATTGCGCACGTTGTGCAGACCGGGCACACCCAGTTGCACCTCGATACGGCCCTGTGGCAGGCGGATGACAAGCTGGCTGCCATCCGCCTGTAACTGATAGTCGGCGCTCACCCCGGCCGGCTGTTCCAGACCGAAATCCAGCACCCGGCGCGGCGCGGCCAGTTGGCGCCACAGCGAAGCATATGCGTCGTCGGCATTGATGACGGCGGTGCCGTCCGCCGCCAGCCCTTCGAAGATTTCACCCTTGGCGCGCGCCACCGCCTCCACGCTGCCCAGGCCTTCCAGATGCGCCGCACCGGCGTTGTTAACCAGCGCCACCGTGGGCCGGGCAATCCTGGTGAGATAGGCGATCTCGCCCGGATGGTTCATGCCTATCTCGGCCACGGCGTAGCGGTGTTGCGGCTTGAGCTTGAACAGGGTGAGCGGCAGGCCGATGTCGTTGTTGAAGTTGCCCTCGGTGGCCAGCACCGTTTCGGCGCCGGTTGCTTCACGCAGGATGGAAGCCAGCATCTCCTTGACCGTGGTCTTGCCGTTGCTGCCGGTGATCGCCGCCAGCGGAATGGCGAACTTGCCGCGCCAGTAGGCGGCCAGAGCACCCAGGGCAAGGCGGGTATCCTGCACTTTCAACAGCGCGCCTTGTGCAATCTCCCCGCGCCACTGCTCCCCCACCACCGCAGCCACCGCCCCTTGCGCCAGGCATGGCACGACAAAGTCGTGGCCGTCGAAATGCTCGCCCTTGAGCGCGACGAACAGGTCACCGGTTTGCACCTTGCGACTGTCGGTGGTGACAGCCTGGAACGTCACATCATCACCCACCAGCCTGCCGTGAGTCGCTTTGGCTGCTTCGGACAGGCGCATCATGCCTGGCCTCCCAGCGCACGCTGCGCGACCTCGGCATCAGAGAACGGCAGCTTGTCGTCGCCGATCTGCTGATAGGTCTCGTGGCCCTTGCCGGCGACCAGCACCACGTCTCCCGCCCGGGCATCCTGTATCGCCTCCTCGATGGCAGCGGCGCGGTCCTCCTCGACGTGGTAGTTGCCCCCCATGCCGGCGACGATATCGGCGATGATCTTCCTGGCGTCCTCATGGCGCGGGTTGTCCGAGGTCACGACCACCGCGTCCGCCAGACGCGATGCAGCCCCCCCCATGAGCGGACGCTTGCCCTTGTCGCGGTTGCCGCCACATCCGAACACGCAAATCAGGCGCCCACGGGTTTGCTCACGCAGGCTGGCCAGCACTTTTTCCAGCGCGTCTGGTGTATGGGCATAATCCACCACCACCGTCGGCTGTTTGCCGCCGCCCAGCAGCTGCATGCGGCCGGCCACCGGACGCAGTTCGCGCAGGGCCTGTACCGCGTCATCCAGTTCGATCCCGGAGGCCAGCAAGGTGGCCAGCACTGCCAGCAGATTGTAGGCATTGAAGCGACCGAACAGCGGCAGCCGCAGGGCGGCAGCCCCCTGGGGCGCCTCCAGCTGCACGACCAAACCTTTTTCGTCCAGCACCAGGTCGCTGCCACGCACGTCGCCAGCGCACAGGCCGTAGGTCAGCACTTTGATGTTTTTTTGTGTCAGCTCGCGCGCCAGATCGGCGCCGAAATCATCGTCGGCATTGAGCACCGCGCAACCCAGTCCCGGCCAGTCGAACAGTTGCTGCTTGGCAGCGGCGTAGGCGGCCATGTCGCCGTGGTAATCCAGATGGTCGCGCGTCAGGTTGGTGAACACCGCCACATCGAAATGCACGCCGTTGACGCGGCCCTGGCTCAAACCGTGCGAGGACACCTCCATCGCCACCGCGGCCGCCCCGTTGGTCAGATAGTCGGCCAGCATGCCATGCAGCAGGATGGGGTCGGGCGTAGTGTTGATGGCTTCCGACAGCGTACCCGGGAAGCCGTTGCCAAGCGTGCCGACCAGCGCAGTTTTACGCCCGATCCTGGTCAGCGCCTGTGCCAGCCAGTGGCTGCACGAAGTCTTGCCGTTGGTGCCGGTGATGCCGATCATCCACAGACGCCGCGACGGGTGGCCATGGAACTCGCTGGCGATCTCGCCCACCTGCTCGCGCAGATGTTCGACGGCAACGTGCGGCAGTTGCCAACCCTGATTCCAGGCAAAGCCATTGTCATCCCACAGCACGGCACTGGCGCCATTCGCCACCGCCTGGCCGATATGGTCGCGACCGTCGGCCTGCTCGCCGCGGTAGGCAAGGAATACGTCGCCGGCCTGCACGCGACGGCTGTCGCTCACCAGGCGTTTCGGCTGGATTCCCACCTGCGCCAGCTGCTGCAACGCCGTCATACCACCTCCTTCACTTCCGGCACGCCGCCTGGAGGAATGACGATATTGTCGGTTGGCGCATCCTGCGGCACCGCCAGCGTGCGCAAGGCGCCTGACATCACGTTACTGAACACGGGGCCCGCCACCGCGCCGCCGTAATATTGCCCGCCGGATGGCTCGTCGATCATGACCGCCACGATCAGGCGCGGATTGCTCGCCGGGGCCATGCCGATAAAGGAGGAAATGTAGCGGCCCGGAACATAGACACCATGATCCACTTTCTGCGCCGTGCCGGTCTTGCCAGCCACACGGTATCCGGCCACCTGCGCCCTGGGTGCGGTGCCACCGGGCTGTACCACAGTCTCCAGCATCTCGCGCATCTGACGCGCGGTCTGCGCCGACATGGCTTGCTGCCCCACGGATGGCTCCTTTAGCTTGGTCAGCGACAGCGGCTTCAGTTCACCGTCATTGGCAAACACGCCATAGGCGCGCGCCAGTTGCAACAAGGTCACCGAGACGCCCTGACCAAAGCACATGGTGGCCTGCTCGATCGGCCGCCAGCTCTTCCACGGACGCAGCCGGCCAGACACCTCGCCCGGAAATCCAGAATGCGGGAGCGACCCGAACCCGACCTGATTGAACAGACTCCACAGTTGTTGTGGCGGCAGGGTCAAGCCCATCCTGGCGGTGCCGATGTTGGAGGATTTCTGCACGATCTGCGACACCGTCAGCACACCCTTGGTGTGTACGTCGTGGATGGTGTTCTTGCCGATGACCATCTCGCCCTGACCGACATCGATCCTGCTTTCCGGGGTGAATTTGCCCGTGTCCAGCACCGCAGAGATGGTGAACGGCTTCATGGTCGAGCCCGGCTCGAAGGTGTCGGTGATGGCGCGGTTGCGCGAACGGCCGGCCATGTTCACCGGGTTGTTGGGGTTGTACGATGGCTGGTTGGCCATGGCCAGCACTTCGCCGGTTCTGGCATCGAGCACCACGATCGAACCTGCCTTCGCCTTGTTCTCTTCCACCGCGTGCGCCAGTTCACGGTAAGCCAGGTACTGGATGTTGCGGTCGATGGACAGCGTCAGGTCGTGCCCGTCCTGCGGCACCCTTACCGCCTCCAGGTCTTCAACGATGTGTCCTTGCCGGTCCTTGATGACGCGGCGCTCGCCCGGCTTGCCTGACAGCCAGTCCTGGAACACCAGTTCCAGCCCTTCCTGCCCCTTGTCCTCGACCCCGGTAAACCCCACCAGATGTGCAGTTACCTCACCGTCAGGGTAGTAGCGCCGGTACTCGCGCTGCATGAAAATGCCGGGGATGTGCAGTTGCATCACGCGCGCAGCCAATTCCGGCGGCAGGCGACGCTTGAGATAGACGAACTCGCGCGCGCTGTTGGCGAGTTTCTTGTTGATCTCCTCGGGTTTGATATTCAACAGTTTGGCCAGCTTGCGGAGTTGGTCGACCTCTATCGTCACGTCCGCCGGACTGGCCCAGATCGATTCCACCGGCGTACTGATCGCCAGCGGCGCGCCGTTGCGGTCGGTAATCATGCCGCGATGCGCGTGCAGACTGAGCACGCGCGTGTAGCGGGCATCGCCCTTTTGCTGCAAAAACTCGGTGTGCAGTCCCTGCAGATAGATGGAACGCCCAAGCAACACCGCAAATCCCCCCAGCACGGCAATCAGCAGCAGGCGCCTGCGCCACGCCGGGAGTCTCAGGATGTGTGCGTTCGGTTTCATGGCTCGGTTACGGGGCGACAATCTGAATTTGCGCCGGGCCGGGCACCTTCATGCGCAGCCGGCTGTCTGCGATCTGCTCGATGCGGGAATGCATTGCCCAGGTACTCTGCTCGAGCTGCAATTGCCCCCACTCGACGTCGTACTGCTTGGCCAGATCCTGCTGCTGCTGCAATTCGATGTAGAGCTTGCGAGCCTTGTGCTGTGAAGTCACCATGGCCAGTGCACACGCCAGCAGCAGTGCAAACAGGATCAGATTGAGTCTGGTCATGGCGCTTCGGTACGCTCCGCCACACGCAGCACGGCGCTACGCGATCTTGGATTGGCCGATACCTCCGCAGCCGAAGGACGAATCGCCTTGCCCACGGCCAGCAGGCGCGGTGGCGGCAGCTCGCTGGCACGTACCGGAAAACGTGACGGCAGATTGTCCCGATCCTGCTGAGAGCGGATGAAGCGCTTGACGATGCGGTCTTCCAGCGAGTGAAAACTGATTACCGCCAGCCTGCCGCCCGGCGCCAGCACATCCGCACATTGAGGTAGCGTCAACGACAATTCTTCAAGCTCCTGATTGATGAAAATCCGTAGAGCCTGAAAGGTGCGCGTCGCCGGATCCTGGCCAGGCTCGGTTTTAGGCACCGCGCCTGCCACGATCTTGGCAAGCTGTCGGGTAGTGGTGATGGGCTGCCCGCCTGCGCGAACCGCAACAATCGCCCTTGCAATCTGTTTAGCAAACCGTTCTTCACCATAATCCTTGATGACCTCCCTCAACTGTTGCTCGGACGCTTCTGCCACAAACTCCGCAGCCGTCTGGCCGCGGCTTTGATCCATGCGCATGTCGAGCGGGCCATCGAAGCGGAAACTGAAACCGCGCGCCGCCTCGTCGATCTGCGGGGAGGAGATGCCGATATCCAGCAGCACCCCGTCCACTTTTCCTACATCCAATTCCTGCAATATCTGGCGCAAGCCGGAAAACCCGCTATGCGTCAGGGAAAAACGCGCATCCTGTATCGCCCTGCCCGCCTCCACCGCAGCCAGGTCGCGGTCCAGCGCAATCAGCCGCCCACCCGCCCCCAAGCGCGCCAGTATCGCCTGGCTATGTCCGCCGCGACCAAAGGTGCCGTCCACGTAAATGCCATCGGGGCGAACGTTGAGCGCCTCGACAGCTTCATGCAACAGGACGGGTTGATGCGGGGAGAGAAGGGCGATGGGCTCATGGCTCGAGCCACCGCTCACAACGAAAAGCCTTCGAGCTCGGCCGGCAGCATCATTTCTTCGCCGGCCATGACGCCCTCGTGCTGCTGACGCCAGCGATCCATGCCCCACACTTCGAAATGATTGCCCTGGCCGACCAGCATCGCCTGCTTCTCGAGCTCGGCGAAATCGCGCAATACGGAAGAAACCAGCAGACGCCCCGAACCATCCAGCTCCACATCCTCGGCATAACCCACCAGCAGCCGCTGCAAGCGGCTGGACTGCGGATCGAAACTGGAAAGCGCCATGATCTTGGCCTGAATGGGTTCCCAGGCTGGCTGGGGATAGAGCAGAAGACAGCGGTGCGGGTGCGCGGTCAGCACCAGACGGCCGGCGCACTGGGCTTGCAGCACATCGCGGTGCTTGCTCGGCACCGCCAGCCTGCCCTTGGCATCCAGATTCAGAGATGTTGCACCGCGAAACATGATCCCCCTTTGGGCCCCCTTGTTGGAACAGAGGAGGAATTGCCACCCGCCCTTAGCCTCAGGCAGCAATTCCCCACAAAACTCCACTTTTCCCCACTGCCGCCCACTATAGATAAAAAAAATGGGCCATGCAAGCCCTTTTTTGATGTTTTTCCTTTTCAGGTCAAAGACTTACGCGGTTTTTTGTGATAAAAAATTGTCCTTAAAAATTAATGGGATAGAAAACTAAGTGAAAGTGACTTGTAAGGAGTGCTTTGCAACAGCCTGATCTGGTGGTGGGCGGGGACTTGAAAGAAAAAGAAGCTGGCCGATAAGCCGGGTTCTGTCGTGGACAGTCATTCCTCTAGGCCCACAATTGCTCATGGGCTCAAGCAACCTACCCGGGAACGGCGCGAGCCACGCCATTGTTCCCCTATTTGGTCTTGCTCCGGATGGAGGTTACCGCGTTTCACCGTAACTTAATACGCTCGTCTCTGTGGCCCTGTTCCTCGCTTTTGTCATAAGGCTTTTCAGTCTTACGACTTATGGCGTACGGCCGTTAGCCGTCATCCTGCTCTGCGGAGCCCGGACTTTCCTCCCCCCGCTTGCACGGGCGGCGACTGTCTGGCCAGCTTCGGCGACCATTCTACCAGTTCAGGCCCACACCTGCTCGGCAGCAGCCAAGGCCCTGCCCGGCACCACCTGCCAGTGCTGCGCTGCAAGCACCGATTCCAGCGCTGTCAGGCATACTCTCACGTTGGCTGGCGTGGAACTGTTGCCCATCAGGCCGATGCGGAAAATCTTGCCTGCGAGGTCGCCCAGCCCGGCGCCGATCTCGATGCCGTGCAAATTCAGCATGTCGGCACGCACCTGCGGTTCGCTCAACCCTTGCGGCACCACCACAGCGTTCAATTGCGGCAAGCGCGCCTTTTCCTCCACCAGCAATTCCAGCCCTAGCGCCTGCAACCCAGCCAGCAGCGCCAGGTGGTTGCGGCGATGGCGCGCCCAGGAAGCCTGCAACCCCTCCTCCGCCAGCATCACCAGCGCTTCGTGCAGCCCGTAGAGGGCATTGATCGGCGCGGTATGGTGATAGGTGCGCTTGGCCTCGGCCCAGTAGCCCAACACCAGGTTCAAATCCATGAACCAGCTTTGTACCGGCACCCGGCGTGCCTTCAGCTTTTCGATGACCCGCTCGCCAAAGGAGGCAGGAGAGAGGCCGGGCGTGCACGACAAGCCCTTCTGGCTGCCGGAATAAATGGCGTCGATGCCCCACTCGTCCACCAGCAGCGGCACGCAACCGAGCGAAGTCACCGCATCCACGATCACCAGCGCGCCGTGGCGATGGGCGATCTCGGTCAGCAGCCTGGCGTCGGATTCGACCCCGGTGGAGGTCTCGGCATGCACGAACGCCAGAATTCTGGTCTCGGGATGCGCCTTGAAGGCATCCTCCACCTTTTGCGGGTCGACTGGCTTGCCCCAGGCGTCTTCCACCAGCACCAGTTCACCGCGCGTGCGCCTGACGTTTTCCGCCATGCGGCGGCCGAACACGCCGTTAGCGCATACGATCACCTTGTCGCCCGGCTCCACCAAGTTGACGAAGCAGCTTTCCATGCCCACCGAACCCGGCGCCGAGATCGGGAAGGTCAGCGCGTTTTCAGTCTGAAAAGCGTAGCGCAGCAGGGTCTTCATCTCGTCCATCATGTCGGAAAAACACGGGTCGAGATGCCCTACCGTGGGCCGCGCCATGGCATTCAGCACGCGCTGGTGCACGTCGGACGGGCCGGGGCCGAGCAGGATGCGGTTGGGCGGCTGGAAGGAAGAAATACGCGGGGCCTGGCTCATGAAGTCTCCTCGAAACAATGTCTGCGCGGGTCTGTAATGCCCGGTCGCATAATTGTTGAGTTTAACGCTAGGTCTTTCAGGCTGGCAAGATGCGGCGATGGCACACCCCGCTATTTGGCTGGCGCCGGCACCCACTCCAAGCTTAGATCGGTTTCATTTTTGTTGTACTCGGGCCCCTTGACCCCTGTACTCTGAACCAGAAGCGCATAGGCGCTCAGCTCCTCTAGCCCGTGGCGCGCAAATCGTAGGCCGCTCTGAGCATGAGCGCCGATTCCCCGGCCTGGTCGAAGCCCTTCACCTATACGCTGGTGTACCCCGGGTAGAACCCCCAAGGATTTTGCATGGCGGGTACGGCTTATCGGCCTTTGTCCGTCCTACCATTCAATTTTCCACGCCACATCCTGGCCGGCACGCAGCGGTACCAGAACTTCCCCGCCAAACGGCAGGCTGTCCGGCACCATCCAGCTTTCCTTGATCAAGGTCA
The DNA here is from genome assembly GCA_035429685.1 of Methylophilaceae bacterium. GTDB lineage: Bacteria > Pseudomonadota > Gammaproteobacteria > Burkholderiales > Methylophilaceae > DAOMFG01. Next base: position 12,631 of record DAOMFG010000003.1, read on the forward strand.
TCCTGTCCGTGTTGCGTGGCAGGCCATAGAAATCCGCCCCGTAAAAACTGGCGAAGGCTTCCAGTTTATCCAGCGCGCCAGCGCGCCCGAAAGCCTCGGCATAGAGCTCGATGGCGGCGTGGGCAGTGTACATGCCGGCGCAGCCGCAGGCAGTTTCCTTGGCCGATCTGGCGTGCGGCGCGCTGTCGGTGCCGAGGAAAAATTTGGGGCTGCCGGAAATGGCGGCAACAACCAGGAATTGTCGATGCTCCTCACGCTTCAGCACCGGCAGGCAGTAGTGGTGCGGGCGGATGCCTCCAGCAAACATGGCATTGCGGTTCATCAGCAGGTGATGTGCGGTGATGGTGGCGGCAACATTGGCGGATGCGCTAGCGACAAACTGCGCCGCGTCGCGCGTGGTGATGTGCTCGAACACCACTTTCAATGCCGGGAAGTCGCGCGTCAGCGGGGTCATGTGGCGGTCGATGAATACCTTCTCGCGGTCGAACACGTCGACATCGGCATCGGTCACCTCGGCATGCACCAGCAATGGCAGACCGTGCTGTTGCATGGCCTCCAGCGCATTGTGGCAGTTGGCGAGGTCGGTCACGCCAGAATCGGAGTTGGTGGTGGCGCCCGCCGGATACAGTTTGACGCCGTGCACAATGCCGCTGGCCTTGGCGGCGGCGATCTCGGCGGCGCTGGTGTTGTCGGTGAGGTAGAGCGTCATCAGCGGCTGGAACGCCATACCGGCCGGCAGCGCAGCCAGAATGCGTGCGCGATACTCTTCCGCCAACCGGGTCGTCGTCACCGGCGGGCGCAGGTTGGGCATGACGATGGCGCGGCCGAAGCGGCGCGCGGTATCGGGCAGCACGTCGCGCATCATGGCGCCGTCGCGCAGGTGCAGGTGCCAGTCGTCGGGGCGGGTGATAGTGAGCTTATTCATTCGATTTCAGTTCCAGGGCTATTGGGTAGAGCACGTTCTTTTTCGCGCCGGTGATGTCGGTCGCCAATTTTACCGCCTGTTTGAGCGGCAGTTCCGCCAGCAGGGTTTCGAGGATGCGGCGGGCTTCGTCTGAAACGGCTTGCTCCTCGACGACAGGCGCGCCCTCCACCAACAGGACGAATTCGCCGCGCTGCTGGTTGGGGTCGGCCCGCAGCCAGTCCAGCGCCTCATCCAGACGGCAGGCATGGAAGGTTTCAAAGGTCTTGGTGAGTTCGCGCGCGAAGGTGATGCTACGGTTTCCGCCCAAGGTTTCGGCCAGGTCAGCCACGCTTTCCAGCACGCGGTGCGGGGCTTCGTAAAAGACCAGCGTCACCGGCACGGAGCATAGCGTTTTCAGCACCTGCTTGCGATGGGAACTCTTGGCCGGCAGGAAGCCGACGAACAGGAACCCCGGCATGAGCAGGCCGGCCGCCGACAGCGCCGTCACTGCGGCACAGGCGCCGGGCAGCGGAACCACCTTCAGGCCGGCCTGCCGCGCCATACTGACCAGCACCGCACCGGGGTCGCTGATGCCGGGGGTGCCGGCGTCCGAGACCAGCGCCACCGATTTGCCGGAACGCAGTTCGTCCAAGAGTTTCTCGCCGGCACGACGCTCGTTGTGTTCGTGCAGAGCGACCAGTTTGGCGGAGATGCCAAAATGGGCGAGCAGGTGGGCGCTATGACGGGTATCCTCGGCCGCGATCACATCCACCGTCTTCAGGGTTTCCAGCGCGCGCAGGGTGATATCGCCCAGATTTCCAATCGGCGTGGCCACCACATATAATGTGCCGCTATGGCTCAACGTCTTCTCGCCCTCTTCCTGTTGTTGAATTGCCTGCTGCCGTGCAATGCGCCGGCAGCGGAGTCCGCCAAGACGTCCACGCCAGCCGCCGCCAAACCGCAGAAAAGCCCGGAGCAGCGCTACCTTGACGGACTGGCCTGCATGCAACAGGCCGATACGCCGTGCGCGCAAGTGGCACTGGCTGGCATCAACCCGGCTTCACCGTACGCCAAGATCCTCGAAGCGCAGATCGCCGCCGCCAGCCAGGATTACGACACCGTGCTGCGCCTGCTGATTCCGCTGCGCACTGACACCGGCCTGCTGCCGCAAGCCAGTGCGAGTTTACACGCAACCCTGGCGCAAGCCTATGAAATCCAGGACAACCCGCTGCGCGCACTGGAGCAGTTCAGCCGAGCCGGCTCCTACCTTTCCGCGCCAGCCGATATCGAAGCCAATCAGTCGCAAATATGGCAAATGCTGGCCGGACAGCCCAAGGAGACGCTGCTGCAAATGCGCGGTGAAAGCCAGGACACCGTGACGCAGGGCTGGATCGACTTGGCGCTGGCTGTGTCCTACTCGCCGCAGCCCGAGCACGACCTCACGCGGTGGCGCAGCGCCTATCCGGGGCATCCGGCCTCGTCTGCCCTGCTGGAAAAAATTTCAGCCGGCGCGACCGTCGATGCCCCAGCCCCCGCTTCCTCCGTGGAAGGCAAGGTTGCCCTGCTGCTGCCGCTGGAAAACCCGGCCTATGCCGCTGTCGCCGAAGCGCTGCGCGGCGGCTTCCTGACGGCATTCGCAACGGCAAAAAGCACAGCAGAATTACAGGTTTATTCCACTCACGGCAACAAGGACCAGATCGTTCCCAGCTACCAGCTTGCCGTGCAGGAAGGCGCAGGGTATATCGTCGGTCCGCTGGTGCGCGAGGAAGTGAGCACACTGGCAGCTTCGGGGGCAGTGACGGCAACCACGCTGGCGCTTAACCAGCCCGAGGGAAAACCGGTCGACAAGCTGATCCTGTTCGGCCGGCCGGTGGAGGCAGAGGCGCGCCAGGTAGCCGGTATCGGCCGTCGCCTCGGTATGCAATCCGCCCTGGTGGTGGTAGCTGATACCCCGCTGGCCAAGCGCATGGCGGAGGCTTTTGCCAGCGAGTGGAAGGCGCAGCAAGGCACGCTCGATCTTGAGCTGGCGTTTTCTGCCAACACTCACTTGGCCGAGCTGAAAGCACAAGCGATCTCGCATCCCGCCGACATGATTTTTCTCGCCGCCGATGCGGAACAGGCGCGGCGAGTACGTCCCTATCTCGACCAGGCCACCCCTACTTTCGGTACCTCACACCTGTACGACGGCGATGCCGGCAACCCGCTCAACCTGGCACTCGATGCCGTCCATTTCGTCGACATGCCATGGCTGATCGAGCCGGCAGCGCCGCAATTCGCCCCGTACCGGCAGGTTGCCCTGAAATTCCCAGGCGGAGAGATGCAGCGCTGGTTTGCCCTGGGGGTGGATGCCTGGGGTCTCCTGTCTGGTGGTAGCGGAACGCCATTGCAAGGCTTGACCGGCGATATCCGCTGGGAGCAAGGCCAGCCAGTACGCGAACTTTCAATGGCGCAGTTCCGTGGCGAGCGCGTGGTCAGCGAGCCGCTGCCTTGAACGATTCGGGACAAGAGGCCGAGAAACTGGCCGCCATTTACCTGCAACGACACGGCCTCAAACTGCTGGAAACCAATTACCGTTGCCGCTTTGGTGAAATCGACCTCATCATGCAGGATGGCCGGGAAGTCGTGTTTGTCGAAGTGCGCCTGCGCAGCCATGCCACCTTCGGCGGCGCCGGGGAGAGCATCACACGCGACAAGCAGCAAAAACTGGCACGTACCGCCAGCCACTACCTGGCAGCGCATGGATCGCCGCCATGCCGCTTCGACGCTATGCTGCTGAGCGCCCCCTCTACACAACGCTTCGAATGGATCAGGAACGCTTTCGACTGCGCATGGAACTGACTAACCGCATTACCAGCCACTTCGAACAAAGCGCGCGCCTGCAGCTGGAAGCCGGAGAATTGCTGGCACCGGCGATCGCCGCAGCCGCGGAAATCATCGTCGCCGCGCTGCTGAACGAGAACAAGATACTGGCCTGCGGCAACGGCGGATCAGCCTCGCTGGCACAGTATTTCGCCGCCTGCATGCTCAACCGTTTCGAATTGGAGCGCCCCGGTCTGGCGGCCATCGCCCTGCCCGCAGACAATTCCACACTGACCTCCATCGCCAACGACAGCCATTTCGACCAGATTTTCTCCCGACAGGTACTGGCGCTGGGACAGTCGGGAGACGTGCTGCTGGCGCTCAGCATGAGCGGAAACTCACCGAACGTACTGAATGCGGTCCAGGCCGCGCACGAGCGGGAAATAAGCATCATCGCCTTTACCGGCGTCGACGGCGGCGCCCTGCTGGAACTTCTTGGCACCTGCGACATTCATATCGGAGTCCCGCACGAAAACGCTGCGCGTATCCAGGAAGCGTATATTGTGGCCTTGCACTGCCTGTGCGATGCCGTTGATTGTCTTTTGTTAGGAGTTGAATGATGCGAATAATACTCATGCTGGCGCTGGCCGCCACCCTGTCCATGAACCTGAACGGTTGCGTCCCTGTAGTTGCCGGCGGTGCCGCGGCGGGCGGCCTGGCGGCTGCCGACCGCCGCACCACAGGCGCCTATGTAGGAGATGAGGAAATCGAAATCAAGGCGCTGGACCGGATCAACAAAGCGCTGGGAGACAAGATCCACGTCAATGTCACCAGCTACAACGGCAACGTGCTGCTGACCGGCGAGGCCGTCGACGAAGCCAGCAAGGCCAAGGCGGAGAGTATCGCCAAAGAGGTGCGGGACGTGCGCAGCGTCACCAATGAACTCAGCATCGGCAGCGCCAGCTCGCTGACTTCGCGCAGCAATGACGCCTACATCACCTCCAAGGTCAAGGCGCGCATGGTCAGTGAAAATCTGTTCCCAGCCAATTACGTCAAGGTGGTCACGGAAAACTCGGTGGTTTACCTGATGGGCATGGTGACGCGCAAGGAAGCCGAGGATGCGGTGCAAATCGCGCGCGGCACGGAAGGCGTGGAAAAAGTGGTCACGGTGTTTGAATACGTCGTGGTGGAATAAGAGAACCTCTTGGCAGGTTTCCGGTTCCGCGGACGATGAAACCAGCAGAAACTATAGATGCTTAGAGGATATAATCGCGCCTTTTTTGGATTGCCACGGATAATTTTATGAGCAGCGACATCAACGAAATCATCATCGAGGGCCTGACGCGTGCGGGCAAGCCTTTCCGCCCGAGCGACTGGGTGGACCGCATGTGCAGCACCTACGCCAGCTTTGGAGCAGACCGCAAACTGCGTTATTCGCCTTATCTCAAGCCGCAACTGCTCAACGGCGTGCGTTGCCTGGCGGTGGACATGCGTCTGCGGGAGATCAACCCG
>DAOMFG010000004.1:0-17634 GCA_035429685.1 Methylophilaceae bacterium
GGTGCGGGTTTGGCCTGGCAGGTAAAATACACGATCCATATTGCTCGGGCAACCGCATTAGGATTAGACTCCATGCATAGTCTAGCGGCCTTTGACGTGTGGGGGTCATTTGACAGCCGTACCGAGTTAAGGCATTTTGCCGCTTTTGTCACCCTTCTGGAATCAATGTCATGCTGATCAAACAGGAAGCCGTTACTGGCAAATTGGGCCTGAAAGACCTGCCCAAATCCTCGCCTTTGCCCTCCGCCAATCTTGTGCTTGTGTTCGGCTCTGTCAGGCGTTTCAGCGACCCCAAACTCGCGGAGGCACTGGGGGATCGTTACCCGGCCGCGCAAGTCATCGGCTGTACGACAGCCGGTGAAATCAATGAGCAAGGGGTGTTCGACGACAGCTTGCAAATTACTGCCATCCAGTGGGAACGGACCAGCATGCGAGTAACCGATTTGCGGATATCCGGCATGCAGAACTCCTTCCAGGCCGGCGCCTCTATTGCTACGACATTGCAAGCCGACAGCCTGCGCGCAGTCCTAGTTTTCTCTGACGGATTGAACGTCAACGGGACGGACATCCTCAAAGGCATGCAAAGTGTTCTTGGTAATGACATCCCCATTGTCGGCGGGATGGCGGGTGACAACGCGGCATTTACGCGCACCCTGCTTTTGCATAATGAGACCGTATCGGACAATCTGGTCATCGCCATCGGCCTCTATGGCAACAACCTGATCACCGCCAGCGGTGCCCTTGGCGGATGGAAGCCCTATGGCCCGCCACGCAAGGTAACGCGCTCGGTCAAGAACGTGGTGCACGAAATGGATGGCAAGCCGGCCTTGCCGCTGTACCGCATGTATATCGGAGAACACTACGCGAAAGGACTTCCCGGCAGCGGACTCAAGTTCCCGTTTGCCTTTGTTGCCGAAGGCGGGCGCGACGTGGAAACCATACGGACTCTGCTCAGCATCGATCCGGCCAACAACAGCCTGACCTTCGCCGGCGATGTACCTGAAGGGCAGACCGTGCGCTTTTGCCAAACCACGCACGACCGTCTGGTCGAGGGCGCCGGTGGCGCCGCGCATATGGTTTCCATCTCGCTACCCGAGCAGGCAACCCGCTCCCCCGGATTGGCGGTATGCGTCAGCTGCGTGGGACGAAAGCTCGTCATGGCCGATCAGGTGTCGGACGAAATCAGGATAGTGAAAAATGTTCTCGGTTCACAGGCGGCCATTACAGGGTTCTATTCCAATGGCGAGTTCTGCCCAAGTCAAAACAGTGACCAAAGTGTGCTGCATAACCAGACCATGACCATCGGTTATCTGACCGAGGATATGTACGCCTAAACAACGCAAATCAGACTTTTTTGACGAATTTAGAGGAGTTTTAACGACCGTTTCTCCAGAACATGGCTGGAGTTGAATTTTCCACAAACTGACGACATTCGTGCTTTCTGTCAAAGCTTGAGAAATGATGATAGGGATTGAAAACAAACCTCAGCATCGCGAAGCGCACTTTCTGCGGCACTTTCTGCGGCGGCGGGGGGTTCCGCTGGTTACCCTGATGCTGACGCTGTTCAGCGTTGTGCTGTCGGTGCTGGCGGGTCTGGTGATCACCCCTTTGTTTATTGGTCCGATCAGGGTCGGCACCGTCATCGCCACCATCATCATTCCCGGAATCACCGTACCGCCGATCATCTGGCTCACCATGCGCATCCTGTATGAACTGGACCTGGCCGAGCGCAAACTGCAAATCCTCTCCGTAACAGACGATCTGACCGGCATCTATAATCGGCGACATTTTGTCAGGGCGGCAGAAATGGCGCTTGCCTATGCAAAGCGCTACTCCGAAAATCTGGCCATGATCCTGATCGATCTGGATCTCTTCAAGAACGTCAATGACAACTTCGGGCATCAGTCGGGCGATCAGGTGCTGATCGAGGTTGTGCGCCGCACTTCGGACTGCCTGCGCGCCTCGGACACCTTCGCACGTTACGGCGGAGAGGAGTTTGTGGTACTGCTGCCCAGCACCGATCTCGAGGGTGCCAAGTCGCTTGCGGAACGTATTCGCATGAGAATCGGACAGTGCCCAGTGCATGTCGACGGCAAAACCATCCCCTTGACCATCAGCGCGGGAGTAACCATCCTGGAGCCGCATGACGACGGGATAGATCCATTGCTGCAGCGGGCGGACAAGGCGCTCTATACTGCCAAGCAAGGCGGGCGCGATCGCGTCGAGATCGCCTGATCAGGACAGCTCTGACCAGGCTTTCTCCAGTCGCTTCACCGACACCGGAAATGGCGTCTTGAGTTCCTGGGCAAATAGCGACACCCGCAGCTCTTCGATCAGCCAACGGAAATCCGCCAGACCATCGCTGATTTCACCTTGCTTGCGCTGTGTCGCCAGCCGCTCCTCCCAGCGCGCCCACAGTTGCTGCACGGCCTGGGCGTGGCGGCTGTCGCGCTCGATACTGCTGGGATATTTTTCCAGCCTGAGCCGCAGCGCCTTGAGATAGCGCGGCAGGTGCTGCAAGCGCTCCCAGGGCGTGATGCTGAAGAAGTGTTTTGGCAGCAGGCGTGCGAGCTGTTCCTCAATCTCTTTTTTCAGGCGCGCCATCGGCGGCGGCAAACCAGCAAGCTTTTGCATCAGAGGCTGGATCTCTGCGGCGATAGCCTGCGCCAGCCGCCCGGCACCTTCCACCACGGCGGGCAGCCGGGCTCTGGCTCGCTGCTTGAGTTGCATGAAGTCAGCGTTGCTGCGCGGCAATTCGTCTTCGCCGATGAAGGCGCGGTCGGCAATGGCCGTCAGCATGTCTTCGCGCAGTTCGTCCGGATTCATGATGTTGCGTAGCAGCAGCGCATACTGATTGAAACCAGGCAAGCCTTTCTCCAGCTGCTTCATCTGCTCTTTCAGTTCGAAGCGCATCAGACGGCGTACGCCCCTTCGGTGCGATTCCAGCGCAGCAGCTGCGGTATCGAACAGCTTGACCGCCACACTGTCACCGCTGTCTTCCAGCGCAGGATAGCCGGTCATTTTCTGGCCGTTGCGGCTGAAGTCCAGTTTCTTCGGCAGGTCGCCGAAATCCCACTGCTTGAGGCCGGACTTCTCAATGTCCGGCGAGGCGTTACGAAACGTCAACTGCGCGGCCTGGCCAAGCTGGTTTCTGAGCGCAACCCAGTCGCGTCCCATCGCCAGTTCGCGCCCGGCATCGTCCACCACGCGGAAGTTCATCAGCAGATGGGACGGGATCGCCTCATCCCAGTCCGAGGCGGAAAGCTTCAGCCCCGTGCGCTGCTGGATGTAGGCGGCCAGTGCCGGCAGTAGTTCACCCTCACCGATCCCGGCTTGCTCCAGGGAACCGGTGACAAACTCCGGCACCGGTACGCACACGCGGCGGATAGTTTTCGGCAGCGATTTCACCAGGTATGTGATCTTCTCGCGCAGCATGCCCGGTACCAGCCATTCGGCCTTGGTTGGGTCAAGCTGGTTGAGCAGCGCCAACGGAATAGTGGCGGTCACGCCGTCCAGGGGGTGCCCTGGCTCGAAGCGATATTTGAGCGGCACTTCCACGCCATCCAGACTGAACGTCTCAGGGAATTGCGCCTCGGTGATGCCGGAAGCCGCATGGCGCATCAAGTCATCGCGAGTCAGATACAGCAGTCCGGGACTAGCCTGCTCAGCCTCCTTCCGCCATTTCTCGAAGGTGATGCCATTGTGGATACCCGCCGGGATGCGCGCATCGTAGAAGGCAAACAGCGCGTGCTCGTCCACCAGTACGTCCTGCCGGCGCGCCTTGTGCTCCAGTTCCTCGACCTCGGTGATGAGTTTCTGGTTATGGCCGAAAAACGGCGCGCGGGTGTCGAACTCCATGTTCGCCAGCGCTTCGCGGATGAAGATTTCGCGCGACTCGGTCGGGTCGATTGGCCCGTAATGCACGCGGCGCTTGGGCACGATGGTGAGACCGTACAGGCTGACGCGCTCCCACGCCACCACCTGCGCCGGCTTGCGGTCCCAGCGCGGATCGCTGTAATGGCTTTGCGTCAGGCCACGCGCCAACGGCTCGATCCAGTCCGGATCGAGCCTGGCTACACAGCGTGCATACAGCTTGGCGGTTTCCACCAGTTCGGCCGCCATCACCCACTTGGGGCGCTGCTTCTTCAGCGCCGAACCAGGCGCAATACTGAAGCGGATACCGCGGGCGCCGAGGTAGGTGTCGGCTTCGCCATCCTTGAAGCCAACGTTACCTAGCAGGCCGGCCAGCAGGGCACGATGGATCTGGTCGTAGCTCGCATCTTCGCTATTGGTATGAAAATCCATCTCGCCGACGATGCCAGCCAGCTGCCCGTGCAACTCGCGCCACTCTTTCAGACGCAGAAACGACAGGAAGTTCTGGTGGCATTTGGTCAGCAGTTCCTTGTTGGACTTCTTGTGCTTGAGCGCTTCGTCGTAAAACGCCCACAGCTTGAGAAAGCCCATGAAATCGGAACGCTCGTCGGCGAACTTGGCATGCGCCTGATCAGCCGCTTCGCGCTTGTCCATCGGACGTTCGCGCGGATCCTGGATCGCTAGCGCCGCGCCGATGATCAAAATCTCCTTAAGACAGCCTTCCTTCTTCGCCGCCAGAATCATGCGGCCGACGCGCGGATCGAGCGGCAGCCTGGCGAGCTGCGAGCCGATATCGGTCAGCCGGCGCTGCTCATCCACCGCGCCCAGCTCCTGCAGCAACTGGTAGCCGTCGGCGACCAGCCTTGAGTGTGGCGCCTCGATGAAAGGAAAATCGTCCACGTCGCCCAGCTTGAGCGACGCCATGCGCAGAATGACCGAAGCCAGCGAACTGCGCAGGATTTCCGGGTCGGTGAACTCAGGACGATTGTTGAAATCCTCCTCGGCATACAAACGCACGCAAATGCCGTTGGACACCCGACCGCAACGCCCGGCTCGTTGCCGTGCCGCCGCCTGCGAAATCTTCTCGATCTGCAGTTGCTCGACCTTGGCGCGCGGGCTATAGCGGTTGATGCGCGCCAAGCCGGTATCGATCACATACTTGATGCCCGGGACGGTGAGCGAAGTTTCAGCGACATTGGTCGCCAGCACGATGCGCCGACCGCCTGATGGACGAAAAATCTTCTGCTGGTCTTCGATAGACAGGCGAGCGTACAAAGGCAAAATTTCCGCGCCCCTGGGATGGTGTTTCCTCAAATGTTCGGCGGTATCGCGTATCTCGCGCTCGCCGGGCAGGAACACCAGGATGTCGCCGCCGCCGAGGCGGGACAGATCATCCACCGCATCCAGAATCGCGGCTTCCATGGTTTCTTCCTGCTCGTCTTCTTCCGTTTCCTGCAACGGCCGGTAGCGCACTTCGACCGGGTACATGCGGCCGGAAACCTCGATGACCGGCGCGCCGTTGAAGTGCCGGGAGAAACGGTCGGCATCGATGGTGGCCGAGGTGACGATGACCTTGAGATCGGGCCGCTTGGGTAATAACTGTTTAAGGTAGCCCAGCAGAAAGTCGATATTCAGGCTGCGCTCGTGCGCCTCGTCGATGATGATGGTGTCGTAGGCATTGAGGAAGCGGTCGCCCTGCGTCTCGGCCAGCAGGATGCCGTCCGTCATCAGCTTGATGTAGCTGGTGTCGTGGGTCCTGTCGTTGAAACGCACCTTGTAGCCGACCGCCTCGCCCAGCGGCGATTTCAGCTCCTGCGCAATACGGGAAGCCACCGAGCGCGCGGCAATGCGGCGCGGCTGCGTGTGGCCGATCAGGCCGCCGACACCACGCCCCAGTTCCAGGCATATCTTCGGCAGTTGCGTGGTCTTGCCGGAGCCGGTTTCGCCACAGACGATAACCACCTGATGCTTGGCGATAGCTGCGGCAATCTCATCTTTGCGCGCCGTCACCGGCAAATCCTGGACAAACTCCGGTTTGGGCAGTGCAGCCAGGCGTGCGGCATAGCGCTGCATCGAAATATCGATGCGGGTTGTCGCCTCGGCCAGCAGACGGTCCGCCGGCCTGCCGGCCTGGAGCGCCTCCGCCGCCTGCCGCAATTTGCGTTGCAACGGGTAACGGTCAGCCAGCAGGCACTGCACGAGTCTGGCTTCGAGCTGAGTGGTTAATTGGCGGGAAAGGAGATTGGTCATCGGTGGAGGCGGATTTTATCATGCCGCCAGCCTCGCTCCGGTGTACCGGATATCATGAAAATCACTAGTCGCGATTCATGAATGGACCGAATACCAGATTGAAATGCTTGGGTATAGTGGGAACCGTGCAAGGAAGCGAAAGCAACCATGCCAAACCGCTAAAACTTTCAAGGAGACTGCCATGTGGACCAAGCCAGAAGTGACTGAAATGCGTTTCGGTTTTGAAGTGACGATGTACGTCTGCAACCGCTAGGACGGGCGTTTTTTCAAGGGATTAAAACGGGAGCTACGGCTCCCGTTCGCGTTTTCAGTTCAGGAATGCCTGTTGGTGCATTGCGCCTTGACGGCGGCGTGGTAGACGTCATCAATCTTGTCATCATCCATTGATGGTGAAGCCAACTGATCCTTGAAGGTTTTGCATCTGGGAGCGTCGTTTATCAGCTCGCTGACCAGCCTCGCCTTTTTACTGTCCTCCAGCGGTTCGTAATGCCTGGAGCAGGCGCAGAGCACAATGGCCGCGACGAAAACGATCATGAGTTTTTGCACATGCGTAAGGTACACGCTTAAACTTTCCTGAAACTTACGGATTGATAAAGATTTTGTTGGTTGCATTCCCCACACCCGGCGCTACTTTCTCAGCATGCACTCTTCCGTACCATAGTTGCCGCCCTTGAACTCCGGCTCGTAGTAAAACTTGCTGAAACTTGTTCGCCCGTCCGCTCCCCGGCTCACAGTGGCAAGGCCCGTGCCGAAATCATGGGTGGTTGGATCCTGCAGGGCAAAATACATGGCGATCCTGTCGCCTTCGGATACCGCTTCGCCAAGATAAGCGCCAAAGCCCGGCACATCCAGGCGGAATTTGTATGCGCCGTAGCTCCCCGTGCTCTGGGCGGCGTCGAGTTCCATCGTCACAGTCCCGGTATACGGCCCTTCGTGCGCGTCGTTGCCGGTACAGTCATAGACGCCGCTGTAATCCGGACCCGTGAACGCCGGCTGGGCCTGGGTCGCTACGGGAGCAAGCAAGGCCGTCAGCAACAAGGCAATTTTCATCATCATTTCGTTCCTTGATCAGCTAACAAAACGTTCGCGCAGTTCGCCCAGATTAAGCTCTCGCAAGATATGCTCCAGTCGCTCCTGCGCATTGCGCCGCGGCATGCCGGTGCGGCGCGCGACGATCAGTTCATTTTTCATCGAATGTTCCCAGCCAACCAGTTCCGTCACCGTGACCTGGTAGCCGTGTGCTTCGAGCTGCAGGCACCTCAGCACATTGGTGATCTGGCTGCCGAACTCGCGTGTATGGAGGGGATGGCGCCAGAGTTCCGACAGCGGCGTCATGCCGAACGATTCGTTCTTGTGGCGGCGCAAGGCCTCGGCCACCTCCGCCTGACAGCACGGCACCAGCACCAGGAATTTGGCCTGCTTGTGCAGCCCGAACCGGATCGCATCGTCGGTAGCCGTGTTGCAGGCGTGCAGCGCGGTGACGATATCGATGGTCTCCGGCAGTTCCGCACTATGAATGGATTCCTCCACCGAGAGATTGAGGAAACTCATGCGCGCGAAGCCCAACCGCTGGGCCAGTTCGCGCGATTTCTCCACCAGTTCCGGCCTTGTCTCGATGCCGTAGATATGGCCGCCAGCCTGCTGCTTGAAGAACAGGTCGTAAAGGATGAAACCCAGGTACGACTTGCCGGCACCATGGTCAGCCAAAATGGGGTTCTCGCTCCCGGCCAGCAGTTCGTTCAGCAACGGCTCGATGAAATGGTAGAGGTGGTAGACCTGCTTCAGCTTACGGCGGCTATCCTGGTTGAGCTTGCCGTCGCGCGTCAGGATGTGCAGCTCCTTGAGCAGTTCGACGGACTGGCCGGGCTTGATTTCTGGAATAAGGGTCACGGCATGGATGAAAGCTGAAATTTTTGCCATTTTAGCGGCTATCGGTGCCTTGCGTGGGATAATGACGCACTTTCAACTGACTGATTCGTCTATGGCTATCCAGTGGTTCCCCGGGCACATGACCTCGGCGCGCAAGAAAGCGGCCGAGACCATGGAATTCATCGACATCGTGGTCGAGGTACTGGACGCGCGCCTGCCGGCGGCCAGCAGCAACCCCATGATCGAGGAGCTGCGCCTGTTCCGCCAGCGACCCTGCCTGAAAATCCTCAACAAGGCCGACCTCGCCGACCCCGCCGCCACCCAGGCCTGGCTCAATTTCTACAACAAGCAGCCGGGAGTGAAGGCGGTCGCGTTGTCGTGCAAGAAGCCGGGCGATGCCGGCAAGGTGGTCGGCCTGAGCCAATCCATCGCCCCGCATCGCGGCAGCAACCTCAAGCCGCTGCGCATGATGATCATGGGCATCCCCAACGTCGGCAAATCCACGCTGATGAACGCCCTGCTCAATCGTCGCGTGGCCAAGGTCGGCGACGAACCGGCCGTGACCAAGAGCCAGATGCGCATCGACCTCAACGACCAGGTCAGCATCATCGACACGCCAGGCATGATGTGGCCCAAGATCCAGTACGACAGCGATGGCTACATGCTCGCCGCCAGCCACGCCATCGGCCGCAACGCGGTAATCGACGAGGATGTCGCCATCTTCCTGGCCGACCTGCTGCTGGCGCGCTACCCCGCCCTGCTCGCCGCACGCTACAAGCTCGATGTCAGCGGCATGGATGGCGTGGACGTGGTCGAGGCCGTCGGCAGGAAGCGCGGCTATCGCCTCAAGGGCGGCGACATTGACCTGGAGAAAGCCGCAATGACCTTGTTGACCGACTACCGCTCCGGCGCGCTCGGCCGCATCAGCCTGGAAACGCCTGTTACCCGGCAGGCAATGCTGGCCGCCTCCAAACCGGCAGAGCCGGCAGAAAGCGAAGAAGAACCGGAAGACGTTGACTAAGCCTGCCACCCCCTGCCCCTGCGGCGGCAAATCCTACGCCACCTGCTGCGCGCCCTACCACGACGGCACACCCGCTCTGAATGCCGAGGCCCTGATGCGTTCGCGCTACAGCGCCTACGTGCTCGATTTGGAACCCTATCTGCTCGCCACTTGGCACCCGGATACGCGCCCGGCAGCGGCTGATCCCAAAGGTGACGGCGGCCGCTGGATCGGCCTGGAAGTCAAGCGGCATACGGTGGAATCGGCCGACAGCGCCACGGTGGAGTTCGTCGCCCGCTACAAGGTCGGCGGCCGCGCCCAGCGGCTGCACGAAATCAGTCGTTTCGTGCGCGAGCACGGGCGCTGGCTATACGTGGACGGCCGCTTCCCCGATAATCAGTCCCCAACAACCCAACGGGAGTAAGTTTTGGCCGCAAGCAGCCTGCTAGCCCTGATCGACGACATCGCCAGCATCCTGGACGACGTGGCGCTGATGACCAAGGTCGCCGCCAAGAAAACCGCCGGCGTACTGGGCGACGACCTTGCGCTGAACGCGCAGCAGGTCTCCGGGGTCGATGCCGACCGCGAACTGCCGGTAGTGTGGGCGGTGGCCAAGGGCTCGCTGGTGAACAAGCTGATCCTGGTGCCGGCAGCGCTGGCCACCAGCGCGCTTGCACCCTGGGCGATCGTCCCGCTGCTGATGCTGGGCGGGGCCTATCTGTGCTTCGAAGGCTTTGAGAAGCTGGCGCACAAGTTCCTGCATGGCGAGGCCGGGGACCAGGCCGGGCACGATGCAACCGCCGCCGCGTTGAACGACCCCGCCATCGACCTTGTGGCGTATGAAAAGGAAAAGGTCCGGGGCGCGATCCGCACCGATTTCGTCCTTTCCGCCGAAATCATCGTCATTGCCCTCGGCAGCGCCAAAGATGCTGCGTTGGCGACCCAGGCCACGGTCGTTGCCGGTATCGCCTTCGTCATGACCGTCGGCGTCTACGGCGTGGTCGCCGGGATCGTCAAGCTGGATGACCTTGGCCTGCACCTGCTCAGGACTGGTGCCGAAAATGCACTTTCCGGCCTCAGGCGACGAATCGGCAGCGCCATTCTGCGTGCCGCACCGCTGCTGATGAAGACCCTCTCCGTCGTCGGCACTGCCGCCATGTTCATGGTCGGCGGCGGCATCCTGCTGCACGGCCTGCCGCAGGCGCATGACCTGCTGCACCACGCGGAACAGGCCATGCACGGCATCCCTGCCGTCGGCGGCGCGCTGGGAGCGGTCAGCCCCGCCCTGCTGGGCGGTCTGGCTGGCGTGCTGGCCGGCGCGCTCGTGCTGGGGCTGGTCAGCATCGGAACGTTTTTTATCTCGAAGATGCGGAGGGCCTGATTCCATGGAATACCGTCGTTTGGGAAGCAGCGATCTCGAAGCTTCCGCCGTCTGCCTGGGCACCATGACCTTCGGCCAGCAGAACACCGAGGCCGAAGCCCACGCCCAGCTGGATTACGCCTTCGCGCGCGGCATCAACTTCATCGACACGGCGGAAATGTACCCGGTACCGCCACGCGCGGAGACCTGCACCCGCACCGAGACCATCATCGGCAGCTGGCTGAGCCGGCAGCCGCGCGACAAGGTCATCCTCGCCACCAAGGCCGCCGGCCCTCGCCGCAACATGCAGTGGATACGCGGCGGGCCAGCCTCGCTGGATCGCACCAACCTGCGCCAGGCGGTGGAAGGTTCGCTCAGGCGTTTGCAAACCGATTACATCGACCTCTACCAGCTGCACTGGCCGGAGCGCAACGTGCCCATGTTCGGCCAGTACCAGTTCGATCCAGCGCAGGAAACCGACGCCCTGCCCATCCGCGCGCAACTCGAGGCGCTGGCCGAACTGGTGCAGGAAGGGAAAATCCGCGCCGTCGGCGTTTCCAACGAGCAGCCCTGGGGCGTCATGGAATTCCTGCGCATCGCGAAGGAATCCGGCCTGCCGCGCATCGCCACCATCCAGAACTGCTACAACCTCATCAACCGCGGCTTAGAGTTCGGCATGGCCGAGATCGTCTACCGCGAGAACCTAAGCCTGCTCGCCTACTCGCCGCTCGCCTTTGGCCACCTCACCGGCAAATACCTGCCCGGCGGCAGCGCCGACGGCCGCGCCACCCTGTTCAAGGGCTTCGCCCAGCGCTACGACAAGCCCAACGTGCAACCCGCCTGCGCCGCCTATGCGGAACTGGCCGCAAGGCACGGCATGTCGCCGGCCACCCTGGCGCTCTCCTTCGTCATGCGCCGCTGGTTCGTCGCCAGCACCATCGTCGGCGCGACCAGCCTGGCACAGTTGGAGGAGAACCTGGATGCCTGGGAAAAACCGCTGTCAGAGGAAGTGCTGAAGGAAATCGAAGCGCTGCATCTGCGCTACATGAACCCGGCGCCTTGAGGCTGGCCTTTGCCTTCGGCCAACAGCGCGCATTCATAATTGATAAGTTCGAGCCTCACTCGGGGAGCCACCCCAGGCTCGAACCAGGGTCAGACTTCGGTCGATAGCGGGCGCCCAAGCCGTTGCGCGTGAAACTCCACCACCTGAGGCTGGGCCATCTGTAGCACCGGTTTGCGGATTTTTCCCATCACGTGCATCTCGCACTTCTTGCAGTCGAAGCGCAGGGTCAGCTTTTCCTTGCCGTTGATGAGCGTCATCGGTTCGGCGGTGATGGTGCCCTGCACGCCAAGCACGCCCTTGGCTTCCTTTGGGCAGAGGGCATAGCTGTAGCGCAGGCAGTGCTTGGTGATCATGAGCGAAACCTCGCCCAGCTCCTCGTTGGCCTCGTAGGCCGCCGCGATGGCCCTGACCCCGTGCTTTTCGTAGAACGCCCGCGCCTTGTAGTTGTAGACGTTGGCGAGGTAGCTCAGGGTATCTTCCGGATAGATTGCGGGCGGCTCCACCGGCTTGCGGCGCGGCAGGCGTTGGAAGGCTGCGGTGCGGTTGGCCTGCAGTTGTTCGATGGCCTCGCGGCGCAGGGCATTGATGCCAGATGCGGGGATGAACCAGGGCTGCGTCCAGTCCAGCGTGATCTCGCCGGCAGCGAAATCGGTGTTGCCGAGCTTTCCCAACCCTTCGCGCAGGGCCGCTTCGGCACGCTCCGCCTGCTGCGCTGGCTGTTTTTCCTGCGGCAGTTCCGCCGTGGCGGTGCAGCCGTCTTCGTCGGTGAGGGTCAGGGCGAATCCGCTTGCGGTTTCGGCAAAGCGCATCGCCACTTGCATGCGGCGCTCGGCGGAAGGCTTTTCCAGCAGGCGCATGAAAGCATGGTCGCGGTTGCGGTAGAGCGTCATGCCGCGCCTTAGATCCGCCGGCATTTCGTTGGGATAAAGGCGCTTGCCGTCCACAACGTTGACGCGCAGGCCGACCAGTTCCTTGTGGCTGTCGAAAAAGCTGATGCCGTCGCCGTTGTG
Source organism: Methylophilaceae bacterium (assembly GCA_035429685.1). GTDB lineage: Bacteria > Pseudomonadota > Gammaproteobacteria > Burkholderiales > Methylophilaceae > DAOMFG01. The sequence continues at coordinate 12,426 of DAOMFG010000004.1, forward strand.
CAGCTCGACGCCGCTTTCCACCTCCACGAAATCCTTGCCCACCTTGGTGACCGGGCCGATTTCCTCGCCGGCGAACTTGGGGGTGTCGAAGGCGCCGATGTCGCCCTTGCGGCCGTTGACGAAGTAATCCGTGGCACTGCGGTTGAAGGTCTTTTCCGGCTGCGGGGTGAAGGTAAACGTGCAGCGGCCGGAGGAAGCGCGGTCGTAGCCCGGCAGGTCCTCCAGGATTTCGTCCAGCAGCAGGCGGTAATGTGCGGTGGCGTTCTTGACGTAGGGCATCTCCTTGTAGCGCCCCTCGATCTTGAACGAGCTGATGCCGGCGCCGATCAGCGCACGCAGGTTGGCGCTCTGGTCGTTATCCTTCATGGAGAGCAGGTGTTTGTCATTCGCCAGGATGCGCCCCTCTGCATCCTGCAGCGTATAAGGCAGGCGGCAGGCCTGCGAACACTCGCCGCGGTTGGCGCTGCGCCCGGTGTGGGCGTGGCTGATGAAGCACTGGCCGCTGAAGGCCACGCACAGCGCGCCATGCACGAAAAACTCCAGATTACATGAAGTATTATCTCTAATGCTTTGAATCGTTGACAAATCAAGTTCGCGTGCGAGCACAATCTGGGAGAAGCCGACCTGGTCGAGGAAGGCCGCCTTCTCCACCGTGCGGATGTCGGTCTGGGTACTGGCATGCAACTGGATCGGCGGTAAATCCATCTCCAGCAGCCCCATGTCCTGGACGATCAGCGCATCGGCGCCGGCTTCGTAGAGCTGCCAGGTGACCTGGCGTGCGGCTTCCAGCTCGTTGTCGTGCAGGATAGTATTGAGCGCGACGAACACCCTGGCATTGAACTTGTGGGCGTATGCAGCCAACCGGGCGATGTCGGCCACCGTATTTTCGGCATTGGCGCGCGCGCCGAACGCTGGGCCGCCGATGTAAACGGCATCCGCCCCGTGATTGACGGCCTCGATGCCGATTTCGGCATTTTTGGCGGGGGCGAGCAACTCGAGGTAATGGCGGTCAATCATGGGAAAAGCTGTTAAATCAAAAGGGTGCGCACTATATCACAACTTCGTGGGTGCCTGCCCCGTATCGGCCAGACAGCGGATTGCCACATCGCCCACGGTCACCACCTGCCCTGTCCGTATCTTGCAGGTTTTACGCAATTCCACCTGGCCGTCGACCGAAACCGCGCCGCTGGCGACCAGCGCCTTGCCCGCACCGCCGCTGTCGCACAGGCCGTTGAGTTTAAGAAGCTGGTTGAGCTCGACGAACTCGCCTTTGAGGCTGAATTCCAGTGGTTGCATGCGTACTCCAAAGTATCGGTGAAATGGACTTGGGGCGGCGACGCCATTAAACTTGCGGCTCTCGACCTGCCAGGCGCCAATACTGACATGACCACCGAAATAAGCAACCTGGTCGGCTACCCGGCCGCCTTCCTGACCACCATCGCATTTGTGCCGCAGGCCTGGAAATCCTGGCGCACGCGCGACCTGTCCGGCATCTTGCTGCCCATGTACGCGCTGTTCACCGTCGGCGTGGCGCTGTGGCTGGCCTACGGCGTCATGATCGGCAGCATCCCTATCATCGTCGCCAATGCCATCACCTTCCTGCTGGCGTTCATGGTGTTGTGGCTGAAGATTGTGGAAGCCCAGTCCGAGCGCGATTGATTGGCAAAAGCCAGCCAAAACAAGTATAGTCGCGCCCGACGAAACAACGTCTTTTCAGGATTCATTGATTAAGGATAGATTCATGAGCAAAATTACCGTGGTACACAATCCGAGCCAGGAAAAGCTGAACGAACTGGGCGTCTCGAAGTGGGCGATCTGGGAAAAGGAAGTCTCCAGGTTCCCGATCGATTTCGGTTCCACCGAGTGCGCCTACGTACTGGAAGGCGAAATCCTGGTCACCCCCAAGGGCGGCGAACCGGTGCGCATCGTCGCCGGCGACCTGGTGGCCTTCCACGCCGGCCTGGACAGCCAGTGGGAAGTGGTCAAGCCACTGCGCAAGCACTACAGCTACGATTTCCCCAACGGGTTTTAATTCGTAGCAGGCGTTTCAGCAAGCAGGCCGGGAGCAGGGAAAACCCGGCCTGCGCGCACGAAAAAATGCCAACCGATCGCGGTTGGCATTTTTTCGCCCTGACTCAGGTCAAGGCGTGCGGCTATGCAACTTCGCCACTTCCACAATACGTGCGAGTTCCAGCAGGTTGGCGGCGCCGACTTTGTGCATGGCGTTCGCGCGATGGATTTCTACCGTCCGGTAGCTGATTCCCATATCCTGTGCGATCTCCTTGTTTGACGCCCCGGTGGCGACGCGCACCAGGACCTCTTTTTCCCGCTCGGTAAGTTTGGCAACGTTTTCAAGAATGGACCGCTGCGTTTCGGACTGAACTCGCAGCCTGGCGGAGAGGCTCAGTGCCTCCCGGATGTGCGTCAGCAATACGCCGCCCGCCACCGGCTTGGTCAGAAAATCCATGGCGCCCGCCTTCATGGCCCGCGCCGTGGTAGGAACATCCCCATAGGCGCTGAGGAAAATGATGGGGAGCGCCACCCCTCGCCCGACAAGATTTTCCTGCAGTTCAATCCCGCTCATGTCCGGCATGTTCAGATCGAGCACCAGACAGCCCTCTGTGTATTGGCCGCAAACATCCAGAAACGCCTGTGCGCTGTCGAATGTTTCCACGATGAACCCTGCGCTGTCGCAGAGCAGCGCCAGCGCGTCGCGGACCGCCTCGTCGTCGTCGATAATGAATACGTTTGCGCTCAAAGGGGGGCGGCGAGAGGCAAGGTGAAATGAAAGGCCGCGCCGGAGCCGTCACCAAAATCGGCCCACAGGCGCCCGCCCATAGACTCGATCAGGGTGCGACTGACATAAACCCCGAAGCCGGTGCCGTTGGACTTGCTCGTGACAAACGGTTCGAACAGGTGCTGGGCGACTTCGCTGCTGATGCCGGGGCCATTGTCGCGGATGGTGAACTGCGCCATGGGCGCACTTTTGAAAGTTTTCAGTCTGATGGTAAGGGCGGTACTGGAAATGCCGGCTTCGTGCGCCGCCTCGATGCTGTTGAACAACAGATTGGTGAGCACTTTCTGGATCTGGATGCGATTGCCGCGCACCGGGGGCAAGTCGGGGTCGAACTCAAGTACTGCAGCAAATCCGGCAAAGCCATCGTAATCCACGTATTCCAGGGCATCGAGCACTGCCTGATTGAGATCCAGGTTTTCCTGGGGTACTTCTCCAAAGGTGAGAAAGGCGAGCAATTCCTTGACCACGCGGCCCGCCCGCAGGGCCTGCTCCGCACTGCCGGCGATCGCCGTTTCCAGCTTTTTCGAGCTGGGGTTTTCCGACTTCAGGATGGTAAGTGCAGCCGTACTGTAGGTGGAGATGGCGTTGAGCGGCTGGTTCAACTCATGCGCAATGGCCGCCGCCGTCTGCGATGCGACCTGCTTCTTGAGCAGACCGAGCATTTTTCTGCGATTTTCCCGCAGCTTGCGCATGGTGACGAGTTGATCGGTAAGATCGCGGATGAACACAAAAATGCGCCCGCCCTGCATCGGCCAGTAGGTTTTTTTGATTTCCGCATACCATGAAGTGTCATTCTTGTAGCGCAACTTGGCCTTGAACATCGAATTCTGCTTATCCGTCAGCATTTCCACCGCATATGGCGTACCCAGCCTGGTGATGGTCTGAGGGAAGATCAGCTGCCGCACGTTCATGCCTTTCAGATCTTCCCGGCTGCATCCTGCCCTCTGGCAGAATTCATCATTGCCTTCCAGAATCAATCCGTCCATGTCCAGCAATAAAAAACTGTCCTGCGAAGTTTCGATTGCCGCCCGATAGGTAGCTTCCGTAAGCCTCAGGGCATTTTCGGTTTTTCTGAGCCAGCTCAGATCATGCAGCGTGGCCAGCGTGTACACGGTGTCGGAATACGGGAGAGGGTTGAGGCTGAGCTTGATCGGCAGCTCTTCCCCGGATGCGATCTTTACGCGCAGGTCACGGTTTTCGAGCAAGGCATTTTTAGCGGGGCCTTCGGGAGATGGTTGTGTACCATGGTCACCGCTGCGCATTTTGTCCCGGCGCCTTTCCTGGCCGATCTCCTGGTGATAGGAAGCGATGAAGTCCTGCAACGGGCGCTGCGTCAGTTGCGCAGCGGATAGCTGCATGAAATTTTCAGCCGCAGCATTGACCAGAACAATTCCAATATCCGCGTCCAGAAGAAACATGGGCTCGGCGGCGGCATCGAAAAACCACCGGAACCCGGGTTCGTCGTACGGCATCATGTTTTCCGGCCTTGCCATGAAGGTATCCTGAGTAATGAGATCAACTACTCCAGATTAATACCCTATGCCAACACCCCGATTTCGTCAATCACGGCCCGCATGAAGGAATTCGAGGCGCCGGGAATTTTTCCTACTCCTACGTAGCAGCACGTATTTTTTCAATCCTGCAACGCGTGTAGTGTGTAGCCCATAAACGACCAGTGCCGACATTAAAGAACAATCAACGGCAAGGAACAATAAGGGGTTATGCATGCAGCAAGTCGAAAATCGCTCACTGCTTTATTTCGGCGCCAACGGGGTGTCCGATTCGGTGTTGGGTAGCATCCGGTCTGCAGGGTGGGACGTGGCGGTCGCCAGCGCGCCGGAGCAGGCATGTCGCATGATCAATGAGCAGCACATCCACGTGGGCCTTGCACAGGTTGACACTACGGATGCCGAATTGTTGCTGCCGATAGAAGAACTCATGCATCGTTCCGGCCGCATCGAATGGATTGGCCTGTTCGAGCCGTCTGCGCTCCAGAAATCATCGATCAAGAAGATGATCGGCGAATCCTTCTATGATTTCCACACCCTGCCCCCGGATCCGCCACGCCTGCTCACGGCGTTAGGTCATGCCTACGGCATGGCGCACATGAAGTGGGAGGAAGGTGACGTACTGGATCGTTCGCAGTCGGAAGAGGAAGAGATGGTGGGCACAAGCCCGCTGCTGCAAAACCTGTTTCAGGGCATACGCAAGGTCGCGGGCGTGGCCGCCCCGTTGCTGATTACCGGCGAAAGCGGCACCGGCAAGGAACTGGCGGCAAAGGCCGTGCATGAGCGCTCCATGTTCCGCAACGGCCCTTTTGTGGCGGTCAATTGCGGCGCGATGCCCGGCTCCCTGGTGCAATCGGAACTGTTCGGCTACGAAAAGGGCGCCTTCACCGGCGCCCAGCAGCGA
>DAOMFG010000005.1:0-17013 GCA_035429685.1 Methylophilaceae bacterium
TCCCTTCCCCCATTGTCAAGCCCAACAACTTTACCACCGGCCAGGTGTACGAGAGCGTCATCAAGAAGGAGCGCCGCGGCGACTATCTGGGCAAGACGGTGCAGGTGATCCCGCACATCACCGACGAGATCAAGAGCAACATCAAGCGTGGGGCGGAAGGCGCCGATGTGGCGATTGTGGAAGTTGGAGGCACCGTCGGCGACATCGAATCGCTGCCGTTCCTCGAAGCCATTCGCCAGATGGGCATCGAGGAAGGCCGGGGCAACGCCTGCTATGTGCACCTCACCCTGCTGCCGTGGATTCCCACCGCCGGCGAACTGAAGACCAAGCCGACCCAGCACTCCGTCAAGGAACTGCGCGAAATCGGTATCCAGCCCGATATTCTGTTGTGCCGCGCCGACCGCGCGATTCCCGAGGACGAGCGGCGCAAGATCGCCTTGTTCACCAATGTGGCGCCGGAAGCGGTGATTTCTGCGGTGGATGCCGATTCGATCTACAAGATCCCCGGCATGCTGCATGACCAGATGCTGGATGAGATCGTCTGCCATAAGCTGGGCATCTTGGCCAAAGCTGCTGACCTGTCGGCCTGGAAAAAGCTGACCGACGCGCTGGAGAATCCCAGGCACGAGGTTAACATCGCTTTCGTCGGCAAATATGTCGACCTGACCGAATCCTACAAATCTCTGACTGAGGCGCTGATCCACGCCGGCATGCACACTCATTCCAAGGTGCGCATTCACTACATGGACTCCGAAGAGATTGAAAAGCATGGCTGCGATGAGCTGGCGAATATGGATGCCATCCTGGTGCCGGGTGGATTCGGCAAGCGTGGTACCGAGGGCAAGATTGCCGCGATTCGCTATGCACGCGAACACAAGATTCCCTACCTCGGCATTTGTCTCGGCATGCAGCTGGCCGTGATCGAGTTCGCGCGCGACGTAGCCGGGCTGGCTAATGCCAATAGCACCGAATTCGATCCTGATGGCCCGCATCCGGTGGTCGGCCTCATTACCGAATGGAAGGATGCCTCCGGCAACGTTGAAAAGCGCGACGAAAACTCCGACCTTGGTGGCACCATGCGCCTGGGCGCGCAAAAGTGTCCCATCGTCCCTGGCACATTGGCAGCACGGATTTACGGGGCAGAGGTCAACGAGCGCCACCGTCACCGCTATGAAGTGAACAACCATTACGTAGACCAGCTCAAACTGGCCGGCCTGGTGGTTTCTGCCCGGACTCCCAGCGAGGACCTGTGCGAGATCGTCGAACTGTCGCAGGATGTTCACCCGTGGTTCGTCGCCTGCCAGTTCCACCCGGAATTCACCTCCAACCCCCGCGCCGGGCATCCGCTGTTCAAGGCCTATGTGGAAGCCGCGATCCAACGTAAAGAAGGCAAGGAAGGTAAGAAATGAAACTGTGCGGTTTTGAAGTCGGCCTGGACCAGCCGCTGTTCCTGATTGCCGGCCCCTGCGTGATCGAGTCGCAACAGATGGCGCTGGATACGGCCGGCCAGTTGAAGGAGATCTGTGCCGAGCTTGGCGTCAACTTCATCTACAAGTCGTCCTACGACAAGGCCAACCGCAGTTCCGGCAAGACCTTCCGCGGCCTGGGTATGCATGAGGGCCTGCGCATTTTGTCCGAGGTCAGGAAGCAAATCGGCGTGCCGGTGCTGACCGATGTTCATACCGAGCAGGAAGTGCCGGAAGTGGCCGCCGTGGTCGACGTGCTGCAAACCCCGGCCTTCCTGTGCCGCCAGACCGACTTCATCGAGGCCTGCGCGCGTTCCGGCAAGCCGGTGAACATCAAGAAGGGCCAGTTCCTGGCGCCGTGGGACATGAAGAACGTTGTCGACAAGGCCAAGGCGGTCAACGGTGGCGCCGACAACATCATGGTGTGCGAGCGTGGTGTTTCCTTCGGCTACAACACGCTGGTGTCCGACATGCGCGGCCTGGCCGTGATGCGCAACACCGGGTGCCCGGTGGTGTTCGATGCCACCCATTCGGTGCAGCAGCCCGGCGGTCAGGGCGACAAGAGCGGCGGCCAGCGCGAGCATGTGCCGGTGCTGGCGCGTGCGGCGGTGGCCAGCGGCGTGGCAGGAGTGTTCATGGAAACGCATCCGAATCCGGCTGAAGCCTTGTCCGATGGCCCCAATGCCTGGCCGTTGCCGAAGATGAAAGCGCTGCTGGAAACGCTGGTCGAGATCGATCGCCTGGTAAAGAAGCGCGGTTTTATTGAAAACGAATTGAATTAACCGCTGATGTAAAGCATTTATGGCGAGGAACTTGCTTGAATGAAGTTGTCGGGGCCTGTCGACATATTTCTTTCTATGCCCATCCGCGAATTAAAAGCCTTCGAAAAGGAAAATAAATGAGTGCCATCGTAGAAGTCATTGCCCGTGAAATTCTGGATTCGCGCGGCAATCCTACTGTCGAAGCCGACGTTCTGCTGGAATCCGGCATCATTGGTCGTGCCGCTGTGCCGTCCGGCGCTTCCACCGGCAGCAAGGAAGCCGTCGAGCTGCGTGACGACGATAAAGATCGCTATCTGGGCAAGGGCGTGCTGCGTGCAGTGGAAAACGTCAATACCGAAATCACCGAAGCCATCATCGGGCTGGATGCCGAGGAGCAAAGCTTCATCGACAACACCCTGATCGAGCTGGACGGCACTGAAAACAAGAGCCGTCTCGGCGCCAATGCCATACTGGCGGTGTCCCTGGCCTGCGCCCGCGCCGCTGCTGAGGAATCCGGTCTGCCGCTATACCGTTATCTGGGCGGTGCCGGTCGCATGCAACTGCCGGTGCCGATGATGAATATCATCAACGGTGGTGCACATGCTTCCAACAGCATCGATATGCAGGAATTCATGGTGATCCCGGCGGGGCGGCCGAGTTTTCGTGAGGCGGTACGCTGTGGTGCGGAAATCTTCCACGCGTTGAAGAAAATTCTGAACAAGAAGGGCCTGACCACTACCGTGGGCGATGAAGGTGGCTTCGCCCCCGACCTGCCGACCAACGAGACGGCGCTGCAATACATCATGGAAGCGATTTCCGCTGCCGGGTACGAACCGGGCGGCGACGTGCTGATCGGGGTCGATTGTGCCAGTTCCGAGTTCTACAAGGATGGCCTGTACCATATCGAAGCAGAGGGTTTGCAGCTCAATTCCGGGCAGTTCGCCGATTATCTCTCTACCTGGGTGGACAAGTATCCCATCATCAGTATCGAGGACGGCATGAGCGAGTTCGACTGGGACGGTTGGAGTCTGTTGACACAGCGCATGGGCGATTCGATCCAGCTGGTCGGCGACGACCTGTTCGTGACCAACGCGAAGATCCTGCGCGAGGGCATCCAGCGCGGCGTGGCCAATTCCATCCTGATCAAGGTCAATCAGATCGGTACGCTGACCGAGACCTTCGATGCCATCGAAACCGCCAAGCGCGCTGGCTACACCTCGGTGATTTCACACCGCTCAGGCGAGACGGAAGACACCACCATCGCCGACATCGCAGTGGCGACCAACGCGCTGCAGATCAAGACGGGTTCGCTATCGCGCTCCGAGCGCATCGCCAAGTACAACCAGTTGCTGCGTATCGAGGAAGAACTGGGTGAAGGCAGCTACCCGGGGCGCGACGCCTACTACCAGCTGATTGGTTGATTGCCGCCATCGCTGCCATGAGGGTGCTCACGCTGATCCTGGTCATTCTCATTGCGGCACTGCAATATCCTTTGTGGCTTGGCAAGGGCAGTTGGTTGCGGGTGTGGGACCTGAGCCGGCAGATCGAAAAGCAGAAAGACGGTAACGCGACGCTCAAGGCGCGCAACGACGCGCTGGATGCTGAAGTGCGCGATCTCAAAACGGGATATGCTGCGATCGAGGAACGTGCCCGTAGTGAACTGGGCATGATCAAACAGGACGAAGTGTTCTATCAGGTGATGGACGGCAGCATGAGTCCGCCGCCCAAGCCGATGGAGTCCACGCCCAACCCGGTAGTACCCTGACTCTGACTATTTCGGCAGGATGATTTTCGGCTTGTCTGCGGGGCGGTAGATGACCAGTTGCTTGCCGATGTGATGGATGGGGGCGGCGCCGGTTTTCTCACAGATGGTTTCCAGCAGAGCCTTGCGCAGTTCGCGGTCGTCGCCGAATACCTTGATCTTGATGAGTTCGTGCGCATTCAGGCTGACTTCGATTTCGCGCAGCACCTGCTCGGTCAGGCCGTTATTGCCAACCATGACCACCGGATTCAGGTTGTGGCTGAGGGCGCGCAGGTGGCTGGTTTGTTTTGAGTTGAGTTGTGGCATAGGTCGTTGATTCGAAAAGGCGCGCAGTCTACCACATGAAGAGAAGCAGAACCAGCAAGGCCTGGATGCAGGAGCACGTGAGTGACGAGTTCGTCAAGCGTGCCCAGCGTGACGGCTACCGCGCGCGCGCCGCCTACAAGCTGATGGAGGTCGATGATCGCGACAAGCTGTTCAAGCCTGGCATGGTGGTGGTCGATCTGGGCTCCGCGCCAGGCAGCTGGTCGCAGGTGGCGGTGCAGCGGATGCATGGCAAGGGCCGCGTGATTGCACTGGATTTGCTGGAAATGCAGCCGATGCCGGGGGTGGAATTTCTGCAAGGCGATTTCCGCGAGGAGGCGGTGCTCAAGGAGCTGGAAAAAATGCTGGCGGGGCGGGAAGTCGATCTTGTGATTTCCGATATGGCCCCCAATATCAGTGGCATCAGCAGCACCGATCAGGCACGCATGGCGCATCTGGCTGAGCTGGCGCTGGAATTTTCACTGCAATGGCTGAAACCGGGCGGGCACTTGCTGGTCAAAGTTTTTGCCGGTAGTGGTTTCGATGATATTGTGCATGCCATGAGGCAGGGCTTCGAGCAGGTGGTGACGCGCAAGCCCAAGGCTTCTCGCGACAGGAGCAGTGAAGTCTATGTTCTGGCATTGCGACGCAGGCCATGAAATCGGTTTAGAATGGAACCGCACATTTTTCCTTTAACACAAGGAACGGGATTTTGAACAATATTGTAAAGAACATCGCCATCTGGCTGATCGTTGCGCTGGTGCTTATGACGGTTTTCAATCATTTCGGCGTCAAGCAGGCGGCTGAGAGCCAGGTTGGCTATTCCCAGTTTCTGAATGAGGTGAAACAGGGGCATATTGCCAAAGTGGTCATCGACGGCCATGTGTTGCGCGGCGAAACCAAGGACGGCAAGAAATTCAACACTTATGCCCCATCCGACTTGTGGCTGGTTTCCGACCTGCTGGAAAGAAATGTCATCGTCGAGGCCAAGCCCGATGAAGAGCAGTCGCTGCTGATGAATATTTTCGTCTCCTGGTTCCCCATGCTGTTGCTGATCGGCGTCTGGGTGTTCTTCATGCGCCAGATGCAGGGCGGTGGCAAGGGCGGCGCCTTCTCCTTCGGCAAGAGCAAGGCGCGTTTGCTGGACGAGAACAACAATCAGATCACTTTCGCCGATGTCGCTGGTTGCGACGAGGCCAAGGAGGAGGTCGGTGAATTGGTCGAGTTCCTGCGGGATCCTTCCAAGTTCCAGAAGCTGGGTGGGCGGATTCCGCGAGGCGTGCTGATGGTGGGCAATCCCGGTACCGGCAAGACCTTGCTGGCCAAAGCCATCGCAGGCGAGGCCAAGGTGCCGTTCTTCTCGATTTCCGGCTCCGATTTCGTCGAAATGTTCGTTGGTGTTGGTGCCGCACGTGTGCGCGACATGTTCGAACAGGCCAAGAAAAACGCACCGTGCATTATTTTCATCGACGAAATCGACGCAGTCGGCCGCCAGCGCGGCGCCGGCCTCGGTGGTGGCAACGACGAACGCGAGCAGACGCTGAACCAATTGCTGGTGGAAATGGATGGCTTCGAAGGCAGCGTCGGCGTGATAGTGATCGCTGCCACCAACCGCCCGGACGTGCTCGATCCAGCACTGTTACGCCCTGGCCGTTTCGATCGCCAGGTGGTCGTTCCGCTACCGGACATCCGTGGCCGCGAGCAAATTCTCATGGTGCATATGCGCAAGGTGCCGATTGCCCCGGACGTCAAGGCCGACATCATCGCGCGTGGTACGCCAGGGTTCTCCGGCGCCGATCTTGCCAACCTGGTCAATGAGGCTGCGCTGTTTGCCGCACGCGGCAACAAGCGCCTGGTGGACATGGAAGACTTCGAACGCGCCAAGGACAAGATCATGATGGGCGCCGAGCGCCGTTCCATGGTGATGAGCGAGGAAGAAAAGCGCAATACCGCCTATCACGAATCCGGCCACGCGGTTGTCGCCAAGCTGCTGCCCAAGGCCGATCCGGTGCACAAGGTCACCATCATTCCACGCGGCCGCGCGCTGGGCGTGACCATGCAGTTGCCGGAGGAAGACCGCTACGCCTACGACCGTGAGTTCCTGATGAACCGCATCGCCATCATGTTCGGCGGCCGTATCGCGGAAGAACTGTTCATGAACCAGATGACGACTGGCGCCTCCAACGATTTCGAGCGCGCCACGCAGTTAGCCAGGGATATGGTGACGCGCTACGGCATGTCCGACGCGCTGGGGCCGATGGTGTATGGCGAAAACGAGGGCGAGGTGTTCCTCGGCCGTTCCGTAACCACGCACAAGAACTTGTCCGAAGACACCATGCGGAAGGTGGATGCGGAAATCCGCCGCATCATTGACCAACAGTACGGTCTCGCCCGCAAGCTGCTGGAAGACAACCGCGACAAGGTAGAAGCCATGACCGCAGCCCTGCTGGAATGGGAAACCATCGATGCCGAGCAGATCGGAGATATCATGGCCGGCAACCCGCCGCGTCCACCCAAGCCGAGCCAGAGCACGCCCACGCCGCCGCGCGATAGCGGACCTTCGGCGGCGGCACCGACCACCGCCAAGCCGGCACAGGAAACTTGAAACAGCGAAGGGTAAAAGGCGCAAACTCCCTTCCCCCTTCCCTTTCCCCCAATGATCTTCCGCTGCGGCAGCCGCACCCTCGACCTTTCCTGCCCCCGCGTCATGGGCATCGTCAACGCCACTCCGGACTCCTTTTCTGACGGAGGGCGCTTTGCGGCGACGGAGGCGGCCATTGCGCATGGATTGCAACTGGTGGCGCAGGGCGCCGACATCCTCGACATCGGTGGCGAGTCGACCCGTCCCGGTGCCAGTCCAGTGGCACTGGACGAGGAGTTGCGGCGCGTACTTCCGGTGGTCGAGGGGCTGGCCGAAAAGGCTGGCGTGCCAATTTCTATCGACACCTACAAGCCGGAAGTAATGCGCGCCGCTGTGGCAGCGGGCGCTGACATCGTCAACGACATCAATGCGTTGCAGGCTCCCGGCACTCTGGAGGCTGTAGCGCAGACCAATGCGGGCGTGTGTTTGATGCACATGCAGGGCACGCCGCAAACCATGCAGGCCGATCCCCAGTACCATGACGTGGTGAACGAGGTGGCGGATTTTCTGCGTGGCCGCATGGCGGCGGCAGAGGCCTATGGCATCGCGGCCGAGCGCATTGTGCTCGATCCCGGCTTTGGCTTCGGCAAGCGCAGCGTGCATAACATTGCGTTGCTGCGTGAACTGGAAACCTTGTGTGCGTTGAGGCGGCCGCTGCTGGTCGGGTTGTCGCGCAAATCCGTGCTGGGCCAGATTGTCGGCGCTGACGTGGACGCGCGTTTGCATGCCAGCCTGTCGGCAGCCGTGATTGCGGCTATGAAAGGCGCTAGAATCCTGCGTGTGCATGACGTCAAGGCGACGGTCGATGCGCTCAGGGTTGTTTCGGTGGTGGAAGGATTATGAGCAGAAAATATTTTGGAACGGATGGTGTACGTGGGCGGGTCGGCGAAACACCGATTACGCCGGATTTCGTGATGCGGCTGGGTTATGCCGCAGGGCGGGTGCTGACCGGCATGGACAGCCACCTGGCGCCGGGCGGGCCCCCAGCGGTGCTGATCGGCAAGGGTACGGGCATCGCCGGGTACAGGCTTGAATCGGCCTTGCAGGCCGGGCTTTCCGCTGCCGGCGTGGATATTCTGCTTACCGGCCCGATGCCGACCCCGGCAGTGGCTTACCTGACACGTGCGCTGCGCGCCCAGGCCGGCATTGTCATTTCCGCCTCGCATAACCCGTTCGAGGACAATGGCATCAAGTTCTTCTCTGCCGAGGGCACAAAATTGCCGGACGCTATCGAGCATGCCATCGAGGCCGAACTGGACCAGCCCATGCGGGTCATGCCTTCCGCGCAACTGGGCAAGGCGCGCCGCATCGACGATGCCGCCGGGCGCTACGTCGAATTCTGCAAGAGCACCTTTCCCAATGCGCTTGATCTGCGCGGCCTCAAGATCGTGCTGGACTGCGCGCACGGCGCGACTTATCACGTTGCGCCTGATGTATTCCACGAACTTGGCGCCGATGTCATCGCAATCGGCCACCAGCCGAATGGGCTCAACATCAACCATGATTGCGGCTCTACGCACCCCGGTGTCCTGCAGCAGGAAGTGGTGCGTTACGGCGCCGACCTCGGCATTGCCTTCGATGGCGACGGCGACCGCGTGGTGATGGTGGACGGCGCCGGCAATCTGCTGGACGGTGACCAGTTGCTGTATATCATCGCCATGCAGCGCCAGCGTGCCGGTAAACTGCACGGCGGGGTGGTCGGTACGCTGATGACCAACCTGGCACTGGAGCAGGCACTGGCGAAGCATGGCATCGCGTTCGCCCGCGCCAAAGTGGGCGACCGCTACGTGCTGGAATTGATGAACGAAAAGGGCTGGCTACTGGGCGGTGAGAATTCCGGCCACATCCTGTGCCTGGACAAGCACAGCAGCGGTGATGGCATCATCGCCGCATTGCAGGTGTTACATGCGATCCGCGAAAGCGGCGTGTCGTTGCAGACCCTGGCTTCCGACCTGACGCTCTTCCCGCAAGTGCTGGTCAATGTGGTGGTAAAACAACGCATCGATCTGGATGGCAACGCCGCGATCCGGGAGGCGGTAAGGTCCGCTGAAAGCGAATTGAACGGGAGTGGCCGCGTGCTGCTGCGCCCTTCCGGCACCGAACCCAAGGTACGGGTAATGGTGGAAGGCCGTAAGCGCCCCCAGGTTGAAGCATTGGCGCAGCGAATTGCCGATACGGTCAGACTTGCCGCGGCTTGAACCCGTGGTGGCACGGACTACAACAAACACAAAGGATGATTGCCATGAAAAGCCCCCATAAAGGCCAGGCTGGCCTCAGGCGCCTGATTAACGCATTCGGTTATTCGATGCACGGCTTCAGGGATGCCTACGAGCATGAACACGCTTTCCGCCAGGAGGTCATGCTGGCGGCGGTGCTGCTGCCGTTGGCGTTTCTCCTGGAAGGCAGCGGCCTCGGGCGTGCGCTGATGGTGGGTAGTGTGCTGCTGGTGGTACTGGTGGAACTGCTGAATTCCGCCATCGAAGCCACCGTCGATCGCATTTCGCTGGAAACCCATGTGCTGGCCAAGCGTGCCAAGGATATCGGCAGTGCTGCCGTGCTGCTTAGCCTGATCAATCTGATGGTGGTATGGGGGCTGGTGTTGTTCGGCTAGACGGGTAGCACCACCTCCCCTTCCGCGCGCAGTTCCTGCAGTGCCAAGGTCTACAACGCTACTTCAATGTCTCTTCGGGCTGTCGAAACTGGCGTGCCGCGTTTCCTTCTTGTCCGGGCTTGACTGCGGAATGACCAGATAGTCGAATCCCTTGGTCTTTTCTGCTGTCTGCTCGTCCAGATCGACCTTGACCGGTATCTTGATGTCCTTGCCGGCAGCAACGGGTGCCGGGTTGGGGATGGCGCCCAGGTTGAGTGCGTTTTTCGGGATGCCTTCCGCCTGAATCAGGTAGAGTTCGTCGTTCTGGCTCTTGTTGACGATATGAATTTCATAGCGGTTGCGAATTTTTTCGTCCGACAGCATGACGTATAGCGGCTGCCGCACCTGCGCGATGCGAACTTCGAACTCGGTACGCGAGGCCAGCTTGTAGACCAGTACCCCGGTCATCAAGGTCAGCGCCACGGCATAGCCCAATACCTTGAGGCGCATGAAATCGAGGTGTGGCTTGGCGGGTGCCGGACTGCTCAGGTTGCGTTCCGAATCGTAGCGGATCAGGCCGCGTTCCCAGCCCAGCGAATCCATGATGGTGTTGCAGGCGTCGATGCACAATCCGCAGGAGATGCACTGGTATTGCAGGCCCTTGCGGATGTCCACCCCGGTCGGGCAAACCTGTACGCAATAGCCGCAATCGATGCAGTCGCCATGTCCCTTGGCGTGGCGCTCCTCCAGAGTATGCACCCCGCTTTTGGCGACGATGCGCCCGGTGCTGCCTTCGCCACGCGTGGCGTTGTAGGCCGGCACTAGCGTATCTGCCTCGTACATCACGCTCTGGAAGCGGGCGTAGGGGCACATGTAGATGCATACCTGCTCGCGTGCTAAGGCGCCAGCCAGGAAGGTCGAGATGGTCAGCACCGTGACTGCGTAATAGGCGGTGGAAACCGAATCTCCCGAGAAGAAGCGGAACAGGAATTCGGGCGTATGGTTGAAATAGGCGACGAAGGTAAACGCGGTCCAGAACGAAATCAGCAGCATCAGAGCTCTCGCACCGCCGATTTTCAGGATTTTTTCCATATTCCAGGGTTGCTTTTGCAGCCGAAGTCGTGCCGGGCGCTCACCCTGAATGATGTGCTCGATCAGGATGAAGGCATCCGTCCACAAAGTCTGGAAGCAGAAGTAGCCGCACCACGCCCGGCCGATCAGCCCGGTGGTGAAGAACAGCAAGGCAGCTGCGATGAACAGCAGAAGGGATAGCAGGAAGATATCCTGCGGGTAGATCACCAGATCGAAAATGAAGAAGCGGCGTGACACCATGTCGAACAGGATCGCCTGCTGTGCGCCGCTGGGGCGTGCCCAAGGCAGCCAGGGCAGGATAAAGTAAACCGCGTAGGCCAGTAGCAGGATGCCGGTTTTCAGGTTGCGGAACTTGCCCTTGACGGTGCGGGTATGGATCGGGATCCGCTTCTGGTACATCGGAGCTTCGTTGTCGGTGTCTTCGGTCGAGGTACTCACTGCGTTATCCCTTCTGGCAAAGGCGATGAAATGAAAACAGTATATCAGAAATAACTAATATACAGGCCGGCCTGTTGGCCATTATCGTGAGACTTTTTCTCCTTGCAAGAGTGCGCCAGTGAGTGCGGCGATTTCCCCTTCCTCGTCAGCGGGCACGACCAGCACCGGCTTGGAGGCAGGCGTGCTCAAAGTTGTCGCGTGACGGCTATTAGCCTCCGCATCCAGCGCAAAGCCGAGAAAACCCAGTGGGCCGCAGATGAGGGCGCGCACTTTGGCGGCGTGTTCGCCGATGCCGCCGGTGAATACCAGCACATCGATGCCGCCGCATTTTGCCGCATAGCCGCCGATGGCGGCGCGTACCTGGCGGGCGAAGTACTCGACGGCGAAGCGGGCGGCGTCGCTGCCGCTTTGCAGCAAGGCCGACATTTCGTTGCTCTCGCCGTCCGATAACGCCAGCAGTCCCATGCGATGATAGACCAGATGCGAGAGTTCCGCTTCATCACGGTGCTTGGCCAGTTCCAGCATCACGCCGGGGTCGAGGTCGCCGCTGCGCGTTCCCATCGGGATACCGCCGGCGGGAGTGTAGCCCATGCTGGTGTCCACGGATTGCAGATTCTGCAGCAGACACAGGCTGGCGCCGCTGCCGAGGTGGGCGATGACCACCCGGCCGAAAGCGGTATCGCCGATCAGTTGCGGCAGCCGGCGGGCGACGTGGGCGTAGTTGATGCCGTGGAAGCCGTAGCGGCGCAGGCCGAATTCGCTTGGAATCGGCAGGCGTCGGGCGAGTTCCGGCAGAGTGGCGTGGAACGCAGTGTCGAAACAGGCGACCTGAGGCACGTCGAAACGTGCCCGGCACAGGTCCACGCCCAGCAAATTGCCTGGCATGTGCAACGGGGCGAGGTAGGAGATATCTTCCAGGCGCGCCCGTTCCGCGTCGTCTACCAGGAGTGCGGCATCGGTGATTTCCCCGCCATGCACAAAACGATGGCCGACCGCAGCCGGCCGGTCATTACCCAGTTCGCCCAGCAAGGCGTCGAAAGCCTCGGCGTGGTCGTGTGGGAAGCCGTGGCCAATATGGCCGTAGCGGAAATCGCGGCGGCGGCCCTCGGCCAGGAACAGGCTGGCCTTGAGACTGGAAGAACCGCTGTTGATGGTGAGAATGTTCATGGAACGTGGGGAGTGAGAAGTCGGGGGTGGGGGTGGTTTCCCCCACTCCCCACTCCCTAGTATCAATACGGCCAGGTCCAGCCATCTGCTTCCGGCAAATCAGTCCCGTGCTCATAGGCATAGTTGCGGCATTCAATCTGCTTGTCGCGCAACTGTTCCTTGACGTGGGCGCCGGCGATGCGCAGCGCGGGAACGCGGTCGATGACGTCGATGGCCAGGCTGAAGCGGTCGATCTCGTTCTGGATCGCCAGTTCCAGCGGGGTATTGATACTGCCCTTTTCCTTGTAGCCGCGCACGTGGAAATTCTTGTGATTGGTGCGGCGGTAGGCGAGACGGTGAATCAGCCAAGGGTAGCCGTGGAAGTTGAAGATCACAGGCTTATCTGTGGTGAACAGGCTGTCGAAATCACGGTCGATCAGGCCGTGCGGGTGCTCGGATGCTGGCGTCAGCTTGTAGAGGTCGACCACGTTGACGAAACGGACCTTCAGTGCGGGGAAATGTTCGCGTAGTAGCACGGTGGCAGCCAGTGCCTCCTTGGTCGGGATGTCGCCCGCGCTTGCCATCACCACGTCCGGCTCTACACCGGCATCGTTGCTGGCCCATTCCCAGATGCCGATGCCCTTGGTGCAGTGCTTGATGGCGGCGTCCATGTCCAGATACTGCAAATGCTTCTGCTTGTCGCTGACAATGACGTTGATGTAGTCGGTGCTGTTCAGGCAGTGGTTGGCCACCGACAGCAGGCAGTTGACGTCGGGCGGGAGGTAGATACGGGTAACTTCGGGACTCTTGTTGACCACAAGGTCGAGGAAGCCGGGATCCTGGTGGGTAAAGCCGTTGTGGTCCTGGCGCCAGACAGTGGAGGTGATGAGCAGGTTGAGCGAGGAAACCGGTGCGCGCCACGGGATTTCACGCGACATCGCCAGCCATTTTGCGTGCTGGTTGAACATGGAGTCGATCACGTGCACGAAGGCTTCATAGGTAGAGAAGAAGCCATGGCGGCCGGTCAGCAGGTAGCCCTCCAGCCAGCCTTCCAGCGTATGCTCGGAGAGCATTTCCATGACGCGGCCATCGGGCGACAACTCGCCGCCATCGGCATCCTCCGGTAGCAGATCAGCCATCCAGGTTTTCTTGCTGACTTCGTAGACATTGTCCAGCTTGTTGGAGCTGTTTTCATCCGGGCCGAACACGCGGAAATTGTGCATGTTGGCGGCCATGATGTCGCGCAGCAGCTTGCCGAGCGGACGCGTGTTTTCCGCCGTATTCTTGCCGGGTCCGGGAAGTTGCTCCGCGTAGTCGCGGAAATCCGGCATGCGCAGCGCGCGCCGCAGCAAGCCGCCGTTGGCGTGCGGGTTGGCGCTCATGCGGCGGCTGCCTTTCGGGGCCAGCGCCTTCAGTTCCGGACGCAGTTTGCCGGTCGCATCGAACAATTCTTCCGCTTTGTAGCTGCGCAGCCAGGCTTCCAGCTGCGCCAGATGGGCGGGGTTTTCCTTGACACCGGCAAGCGGCACCTGGTGGGCGCGCCAGAAGCCTTCCACCTTGTGACCATCGACCTCTTTTGGACCGGTCCAGCCCTTGGGCGAGCGCAGCACGATCATCGGCCAGCGCGCGCGGACGGGCTTGCCGTTGTTGCGAGCCTCACCTTGGATGCGACGGATTTCCAGCACGCATTGCTCCATGGTAGCAGCCATTTTGGCGTGCATCTCCAGCGGGTCGCTGCCCTCGACGAAATAAGGTTTCCAGCCGTAGCCCTGGAACAGGTGCTCCAGTTCCTCGTGCGAAATGCGGGAGAGCAGGGTGGGGTTATTGATCTTGTAGCCGTTGAGGTGCAGCACTGGCAGCACAGCGCCATCGCGCAGCGGGTTGAGGAATTTGTTGGCATGCCAGGAAGTGGCCAGCGGCCCGGTTTCGGATTCGCCGTCGCCCACCATCACGGTGACGATCAGATCAGGGTTGTCGTAGGCCGCGCCGAAGGCATGGCTGACGCTGTAGCCGAGTTCTCCGCCCTCGTGGATGGAGCCTGGCGTTTCCGGCGTGCAGTGGCTGCCGATGCCGCCGGGGAAGGAGAATTCCTTGAAGAACTGCAGCAGGCCTTCCTCGTCTTCGCCCTTGTTGGGGTAGACCTCGCTATACGTCCCTTCCAGGTAGACCGGGCCCAGCACTCCGGGTGCGCCGTGGCCGGGGCCGGCCAGAAAGATGGCGTCAAGGTCGTACTTGTTGATCAGGCGGTTCATGTGGATGTAGGTAAAGGCGAGGCCGGGACTGGCGCCCCAGTGTCCCAGCAGGCGGTTCTTGAGGTGTTCCGGCCTGAGCGGCTCGCGCAGCAGCGGGTTGTCGCGCAGGTAGATCATGCCGGCCGCCAGGTAGTTGCAGGCGCGCCAGTAGGCGTTGATGGCGTGGAGTTCGGCGTCGGAAAGTACCGGTGCGGACTGCGAGGTGTTCATTTGAGGGGTTCCTTCGCGTTAGGGGATAGAGAATTTTAACATTATTGGTGGAGAGCCATGTCTGGATTTGCCGACGGTACTGGCAGCCTTTCCGCAGGCGCGCCCTCTCGGCGCGATAAGTCTAACTAAGGGCTTGACGTCGCCGTCATGCCCCATCCGATCAGTTCCAGCCGTCCGTCCACGTGCTCGATGATGGCCGTACAGCTATCTACCCAGTCGCCGCAGTTGACATAGGTCAAGCGCTCCACCTGCTTGATGATGGCGCTGTGGATGTGGCCGCAAATGACGCCGTCCAGCCCGCGTTCGCGTACGGCGTGGATAACGGAATCCTCGAAGTCGCAGATGAAGTTGACGGCGGTCTTGACCTTGCGCTTGGCGTAGCCCGCCAGCGACCAGTAACCCGGGATGCGCAGGGTGCGGCGTATCAGCGACAGCCAGTCGTTGGCTCTGACCAGAAAATCATAGGCGGCGTCGCCCAGTACCGCCACCCAGCGGTGGTAGCGGGTAACCTGGTCATAGAGGTCGCCATGCACCAGCAGGAAGCGCCGTCCGTCCGCGGTGTCGTGGACCCACTCGCCCGCAATCAGGATATCGCCGAACGAGGTGTTGTCGTATTCGCGCAGCGCCTCGTCATGGTTGCCCGGAATCAATACCACTTTCCCGCCGTGGCGGGCGCGGCGCAGGACTTTCTGCACCACGGTGTTCTGCGTTGCCGTCCACTGGATGCTGCGCCGCATGGCCCAGAAATCGACGATGTCACCGATCAGGAACAGGTGTTCGCTTTCATACTCGCGCAGGAAATCGAGCAGGCGCCCGGCCTGGCAGCCGCGTGTGCCGAGATGGATGTCGGAAACAAAAATGGAGCGAACTCTCATTACTCAGGTATCGAATTAACGGCTTGCCAAGCCTAGAGACTTTGTGTGACGTTTGCATGAAAGCAGCAAGACGTTTCATCGGAATGTCACAAGCACTCCCTAGCATGTGCCGGACTTCATCACGAAAGGCCATGCGTGAACATCCTGTTTCTGTCCGATGTCTACTTCCCCCGTATCAACGGCGTCTCTACTTCCATCCATACCCTGCGTGGTCAACTGGTGGAGATGGGGCACCGCGTGCACCTGGTGGGACCAGATTATTTCAGCCCGAGTGACGACGAAAGCTGGATCACGCGCGTGCCGTCGCGCTACCTGCCGTTCGACCCGGAAGACCGCCTGATGCGCTATGCAGAGACGCTAAACATATGTGCCGGTCGGCTGCGCAACGATTTCGACCTGATCCACGTGCATACACCTTTCGCCGCGCATTACCTGGGGTTACGACTGGCCAAAAGGTATGGCATTCCCTGCGTGGAAACCTACCACACCTTCTTCGAGGACTATCTGCATCACTACCTACCCGTTCTGCCCAGGCCGCTGCTCAGGATAGCCGCACGCAGCCTGTCGCGCAGGCAGTGCAATACCATGGATGCTGTGGTGGCGCCCTCGCAGCCCATGCTGGATGCGCTGCGCGGCTACGGGGTGAATGTGCGGGTCGAGGTCATTCCCACCGGGCTGGAAGATCACAGTTTCGTCGCCGGAGATGGCGCTGGATTCCGTCAGCGCTATGGCATCCCGCTCGACCGGCCGGTACTTTTGTTCGTCGGGCGTGTCGCCCACGAGAAAAACATCGGCTTCCTGCTGCGCATGATGGCGCAGCTCAGGCAGGCGCGCCCCGATGCCTTGCTGGTGATCGCGGGCGAAGGCCCGGCACTGGAAGCGGTGCGCGGCGAGGCACTGGCCCTGGGCTTGCAGGACAATATCCGCTTCCTTGGCTATCTGGATCGCAAGACCGAACTCAACGACTGCTATCGTGCGGCGGATGTTTTCGTGTTTTCATCGTGCACTGAAACCCAAGGGCTGGTGTTGCTGGAAGCGATGGCGCAGGGTGTGCCGGTGGTGGCAATTGCCGAAATGGGTACCAAATCCATCCTGCGCGAAGGCGAGGGCGCCCTGATTGCGCCGCTGGACGAGGAGGCATTTGCCGCCAGAGTGAAACAACTGCTTGGCGATCCGGCTTTGCGTAAGCGCCTGGGGCTGGTTGCCTCTGGCTACGCCAGGCAATGGTCGGCAGCCAGCATGGCGGAGAGGATGGTGGAATTCTACCGTGACGTGGTCCAGCCCAAAGCTGGATGATTGGCCTAGATGACCCTGGCTCCTGTAGTGTTGGCAACGCTGTCATCGCTTGTTCGCAAAAACGTCACTGCGCCGTCATCCTTGCATGGGAATCTTACGCCATGGCAAGCACTCAGCAGCGGTTTCTAGACATTGGCAATGACACTTTCCCGCTTGGCCGGGAGTTCGTCGTGGAAACAGG
>DAOMFG010000006.1:0-16778 GCA_035429685.1 Methylophilaceae bacterium
GATCGGGCGAGAAAGTTGCTCGTTATGATCGATTTTGTCGCTAAAGAGGAGGCGTTTTCGGTATTGCTGGAACGCCTGCAACAAGAAAAAATTGCTATTTTTTACATCAAGTTACCCGTTCAAGGCGGCATCACTACAACTTGAGCGCCAGCATGAGAAAATCCCTGCCATTTCATCCTTCTCCGGGGTGCTACAGGGGCTGCTCCCGTGCTAAAATCCAAGCCTTAATTTCCCGGCTGAAACCGCTGCCGTTCACTACAAAAATAGGCCATTAATGGATCAGTTCGCCAAAGAAACCCTCCCCGTCAGTCTCGAAGAAGAAATGCGCCGTTCCTACCTCGATTACGCCATGAGCGTGATCGTGGGGCGTGCGCTGCCAGATGTCCGCGATGGCCTGAAACCGGTGCATCGCCGCGTGTTGTATGCCATGCACGAGCTTTCCAATGACTGGAACCGTCCGTACAAGAAATCGGCACGTATCGTCGGCGATGTCATCGGTAAATACCACCCGCACGGCGACACGGCGGTGTACGACACCATCGTGCGCATGGCACAGGATTTCTCCTTACGCTACATGCTGGTGGACGGGCAGGGCAACTTCGGTTCGGTGGACGGCGACAACGCGGCTGCCATGCGCTACACAGAAATCCGCATGGCCAGAATTGCACACGAACTGCTTGGCGATCTGGATAAGGAAACGGTCGATTTCGGACCCAACTACGACGGCTCCGAGCATGAACCACTGGTATTGCCGGCCAAGATCCCCAACCTGCTGATCAACGGTTCGTCTGGTATTGCGGTGGGCATGGCGACCAATATTCCGCCACACAATCTCAACGAAGTCATTGACGCCTGTCTGGCGGTATTGCAGAACGTAGACATCACTATCGATGAACTGATCGACATCGTGCCGGCACCGGACTTCCCGACTGCCGGCATCATCTACGGCACTGTTGGCGTGAAGGAAGGTTACCGCACCGGCCGCGGCCGCGTGGTGATGCGCGGCCGCACCCATTTTGAAGACATCGGCAAGGGCGACCGCCAAGCGATTATCGTTGACGAGTTGCCGTACCAGGTCAACAAGAAAACCCTGATCGAGAAGATCGCCGAGCTGGTCAACGAGAAGAAGATCGACGGGATCTCCGATCTACGCGACGAATCGGACAAATCCGGCATGCGTATGGTGATCGAGCTCAAGCGCGGCGAAGTGCCGGAAGTGGTGCTCAACAATCTGTACAAGCAGACGCAGTTGCAGGATACCTTCGGCATGAACATGGTGGCGCTGGTCGACGGCCAGCCACGCCTGCTCAACCTGAAGCAGATGCTGGAAGCCTTCCTGCGCCACCGCCGCGAGGTAGTAACGCGCCGAACTGTATTCGAACTTCGCAAGGCGCGCAACCGTGGCCATGTGCTGGAAGGCTTGGCGGTGGCACTGGCCAACGTGGACGAAATGATCGCGCTGATCAAGGCCGCACCGACACCGCCGGATGCCAAGGTTGCGCTGATGGCGCGATCATGGAAGTCGCCGGTGGTGGAGGAGATGCTGAAGCGCGCCGCAGCCGATGCCTCGCGTCCGGAGGGACTGGATCCGGCTTATGGTCTGCAGGCCAACGGCTACAAGCTGTCCGACGTGCAAGCGCAGGAAATCCTGCAAATGCGCCTGCAGCGCCTGACCGGACTGGAACAGGACAAGATCGTTTCCGAATACAAGGAAGTGATCGACGTTATTACCGACCTGCTGGACATCCTGGCCAAGCCGGAGCGCGTCACCGAAATCATTGCCGGCGAACTGGCCGCGATCAGGCAGCAGTTTGGCGACAAGCGCCGCAGCGAGATCGAACACAACGCCCAGGACATTTCACTGGAAGATCTGATTACGCCGCAGGACGTGGTGGTGACGCTGTCGCACACCGGTTACGTGAAGTCGCAGCCGCTGGACGAATACCGTGCCCAGCGCCGCGGCGGGCGCGGCAAGCAGGCCGCCGCAACCAAGGAAGATGACTTCATCGACAAGATGTTCGTCGCCAATACCCACGATTACATCCTGTGCTTCTCCAGCCGCGGTCGCGTCTACTGGCTCAAGGTCTACGAAGTGCCGCAGGGAAGTCGCATCAGCCGCGGCAAGCCTATTGTCAACCTGTTCCCGCTGGAAGAAGGCGAGAAGATCAACGCCATCCTGTCAGTCAAGGAATTCGACGAGAACCATTTCATCTTCATGGCGACCGCGCAGGGCACGGTAAAAAAGACCGCGCTGGTCGAGTTCTCCAACCCGCGCAAGGCCGGGATCATTGCCATCAACCTGGACGATGGCGATTACTTGATCGGCGCCGAAGTGACCAATGGCGCCAATGACGTGGTGCTGGTGTCCGACGGCGGCAAGGCGGTGTGGTTCGACGAGGAAGACGTGCGCCACATGGGCCGCGCCACCCGAGGCGTGCGCGGCATGAAGCTGCAAGCCAAGCAGCAGGTGCTATCCCTGTTGATCGCCGAACACGACAAGCAGACCGTGCTGGTCGCCACCGAAAACGGTTACGGCAAGCGCACCGTGCTGGCCGACTTCCGTCACTCCGGTCGCGGCACGCAGGGTGTGATTGCCATTGCCACCTCGGCACGCAATGGCAAGGTCGTGGCCGCCAAGCTGGTCAACGACGACGACGAGATCATGCTCATCACCACCGGCGGCGTACTGATCCGTACACGCGTCAAGGAAATCCGCGAACTCGGCCGTGCCACGCAGGGCGTGACGCTGATCAACCTGGGAGAGGGCGAAAAACTTTCCGGTCTGGAAAAAGTGGTCGAGACTGACGACGAGGAAGAAGCGTAAATGTCACGCGTGTGGAACTTCAGCGCCGGGCCGGCGGTTCTGCCGCAGGAGGTTTTGGAGCAAGTCCGCGACGAAATGCTGGAGTGGCATGACGCCGGCATGTCTGTGATGGAAATGAGCCACCGTGGCAAGGCTTTCACCGGCATCATCGAGCAAGCCGAGGCCGACCTGCGCGCGTTGCTGAATGTCCCGGCCAATTACAAAATCCTGTTCATGCAGGGCGGCGCCATCGCCGAGAACGCTATCATCCCGCTTAACCTGCTGGGAGATAAAACAGCGGCTGATTATGTGGTGACCGGTTCCTGGTCGGAGAAGTCGCACCAGGAAGCGCGCCGCTATTGCAACGCCAACCTAGCAGCCAGTTCCGGACCCGACTATACCTGCGTTCCCAAACCTGGAAGCTGGCAATTGTCGCAAGACCCGGCCTATTTATTTGTCTGCACCAACGAGACCATAGGCGGCGTGGAATACGCCTTCGTGCCAGACATGACTGCGCTGGGCAAGCCTGATGTGCCGGTGGCGGCGGACATGTCTTCGCATATCCTGTCACGGCCGGTGGAGGTGTCCCGGTACGGCCTGATTTTCGGCGGTGCGCAGAAAAACATCGGGCCTGCTGGACTGACGATCGTCATCGTGCGTGATGACCTGCTGGGTCGCACCTCGCCGATCTGCCCCTCGGCCTTCAACTACAAGACCGTGGCTGACAACGGCTCCATGTACAACACGCCGCCCACCTTTGGCATTTATGTGGCCGGGCTGGTGTTCCAGTGGCTGAAAAGGCAGGGCGGGCTGGCCGCCATCGAACAGGCCAACCTGCGCAAAGCACGTTTGCTCTATGGCGCCATCGATGGCAGCGGAGGCTTCTACCACAACCCGATCGAAGTGGAGAGCCGTTCGCGCATGAACGTGCCGTTTACCATGCAGGACGATGCGCTCGACGCCGTATTCCTCAAACAGGCGGAAGCCGCCGGGCTGCATTCGCTGAAAGGCCACAAATCGGTAGGCGGCCTGCGCGCCTCGATTTACAATGCCATGCCGCTGCAAGGTGTGCAAGCGCTGGTGGATTTCATGCAGGAATTTGCCCGGACCCACGGATAGGAATGAGCGACGAACTCAAAAAATGTCGTGAACAGATCGACGCGATCGATGACCAGTTGCTCAAGCTGATCAGTGAACGCGCCGGGCTGGCACATGCCATCGGCAGCCTGAAGAACGGCGGGCCGATCTATCGTCCGGAGCGCGAGGCGCAGGTGCTGCGCCGGCTGCTGGAGCAGAATCCAGGGCCGCTTTCAGACGAGGCAGTAACCGCCATCTTCCGTACCGTGATGTCCAATTGCCGCGCGCTGGAAAAAGAACTTGCCGTGGCCTTTCTCGGTCCGCTCGGCACCTATAGCGAGGAGGCCGCCAACAAGCAGTTCGGCGGGCTTTCATCGCCGGTGCAGTGTGCCACCATCGACGAGGTATTCCGCACGGTGGAAACCGGACATGCCGACTATGGTGTGGTGCCGGTTGAGAACTCCACCGAGGGCGCCATCGGCCGTACGCTGGACCTGCTGTTGCAGACCGATTTGCAGGTGTGCGGCGAGATCGATTTGCCGGTGCACCATAACCTGCTGTCCGGGGCTGCCGACAAATCTTCTGTCCGCATCGTCTATTCTCACGCACAGTCGTTGGCGCAGTGCCACGAATGGCTCAACGCCAACCTGCCCGGTGTCGAGCGGCAGGCGGTATCGAGCAACTCGGAAGCTTCGCGCCTGGCAGCGGAGAATCCTGCCAGCGCAGCCATTGCCAGCAAGCGGGCAGGGGAGTTGTTCGGTCTCAACCTGCTGGCGGAAAACATCGAGGACGACCCGCGCAATACCACGCGCTTTCTGGTCGTCGCTGACCACGATGTGGCACCGTCCGGCAGGGACAGGACCTCGCTCGCCATGTCTACACGCAACGTACCGGGCGCCATTGCTGACCTGTTGGCGCCTTTGGCTGCCAACGGCATTTCCATGAGCAAGCTGGAATCGCGGCCTTCCCACATCGGTATGTGGGAATACGTGTTCTTCGTGGATATCGAAGGCCACCGCAGCGACCCCAAGGTGGTTGCGGCGCTGGAGATGCTGCGTGACAAGGCTGCTTTCCTGAAGGTGCTCGGCTCCTATCCGGTCGCGGTGGTTTGATGTTGCAGGAGCGCCGCCCTCGGCGCGATTTTTCCATGATCGCGGCGCGCCGCCGCTCCTGCATCAGCCTTTACGAACCCTCTTAACGCCCTTTCAGTTTCAACTGTTGCAAGATCATGGTCGAAATCTCTTCCACCGAGCGGGTGGTGGAATCCAGCCAGGGAATGCCTTCGCGACGCATCAGGGTTTCCGCCTGGCGTACTTCATTCCGGCAGTTGTTCAGAGAGGCGTAGTGACTGTCGGGACGGCGTTCGCCGCGGATGCGGTGCAGGCGCTCCGGGTCGATGGTGAGGCCGAACAGTTTGCTGCGATAACTGGCCAGATCTCCCGGCAGTACCATGCGTTCCAGATCTTCCGGGATCAGCGGGCAGTTGGCGGCGCGCACGCCGAACTGCATGGCGAGATAGAGGCAGGTGGGAGTTTTTCCGCTACGTGAGACGCCGACCAGGACCACGTCGGCTTTTTCCAGGCTGGCGGGGGTCAGGCCATCGTCGTGGCTGAGGGTGTAGTTGATGGCGTCGATGCGGTTGAGATATTCGCTGCCGACAGCGCGGTGCGACATGCCGACTGTCTGTGTCGGCAACTGTCCGAACTCGACCGACAGCGGCTGGATGAAGGTGCCGAACAGATCAAGGCAAAGCGCGCCGCTGTCTTCGAACATCTGGCGGATTTTCGGGTTAACCAGCGTCAGCACCAGGATGGGGCGGGTGCCGTCTTCGGCTTGCGCGGCGGCGATACGGGCGAGCGCATCCTGCGCTTTGTCCGGACTATCGATGAAAGGCAGCCGTACCTGACGGAACTCGACGCCGTCGAAGTGCGCCAGCAGACTCATACCCAAGGTTTCGGCAGTGATGCCGGTCCAGTCGGAGATGAAGAAAACGCTGCGTTTGGGCATGGGCTAATCTTTAGGCATAATCGCATTCATGATAACACCATCCGCTTTTCCCAAGACGGCCGGCTCCGACGAGGCGATCATTGCGCGCAGTCGTGAACTGAGCCCTTTTTTTCACCGCACGCTGGAGGCCGACGCTTTGCTGTTGCCGGCGCTGCAGTCCGGCTTGCATCAGGTTTTCGATGCGGAACAAATGCGCGCCACTCTGGCGGAGGGCGCAGGTGACGACGAAGATGCGTTGAAACGCAAGCTGCGCCGGCTGCGCAAGCAAGTCATGCTGCACCTGATTGCGCGCGACCTCAACGGTCTGGCCGATCTGGCGGAGGTGGTAGAGACCTGTACGGTGCTGGCTGAAGTCACGGTCATTTCCGCCCTGAAACACCTCAGCCACTGGCAGCGCCAGCTTTATGGCGATCCTGTTGGCGAAAGTGGCACGGTACAGCAGTTGCTGATTGCCGGCATGGGCAAACTGGGCGGGCGCGAACTCAACGTGTCGTCCGACATCGATCTCATCTTCGCCTACGAAGAGGATGGCGAAACCAACGGCGCGCGGCAGATCAGCAACCATGAGTATTTTGCCCGCCTTGGCAAGAAGCTGATCGCCGCCATCGGCGAGACCACGGCGGATGGCTTCGTTTTTCGGGTAGATATGCGGCTCCGTCCCTATGGCGACTCCGGCCCGCTGGTGGGAAGTTTTGCCGCGCTGGAGGAGTATTACCAGACGCAGGGACGCGAATGGGAGCGCTACGCCTGGATCAAGGGGCGGGTCATCGCCGGGCCGGAGCAGGCGTTGCAGGATTTGCTGCGGCCGTTTGTATTCCGCAAGTATCTGGACTACGGCGCCTTTGCTTCCATGCGCGACCTCAAGGCGCAGATCATGCGCGAAGTGGCACGGCGCGACATGCACGACAACATCAAGCTCGGCCCAGGCGGCATCCGCGAGATCGAGTTCATCGCCCAGGTGTTCCAACTGATTCGCGGCGGCCAGGATCGAGAATTGCAAATCCGCCCTACGCTGCAAGTGCTGCAACTCCTGGAGAAGAAAAGCCTGCTGCCGCCGGAAACTGTTGCGGAGCTGAGCGCGGCCTACGTGTTCCTGCGCAACCTGGAACATCGTCTTCAATATCTGCAGGATGCGCAGACGCAAATGCTGCCGGCTGATGACGAGAACCGCGCGCGCATCGCGGCCGGTATGGGCTTTGCCGACTGGGCTGGTTTTCTGCAGGAGCTCGGCCGCCACCGTGCCAGCGTCGAACGCCACTTCAGTCAGGTGTTCGACGAACCGGAGGGCGAACAGACCCATTCCCTCGCCGGTTTGTGGGAAGGCTCGTCGAGCGAGGAGGGGCTGCAGCAGCAGTTGGCGGCGCTCGGCTACCGCAATACAGCCGAAGCCTGGCAGCGACTCAACGGGTTACGCTCTGCTTCCCGCTACAAGCAGTTGCCTGCCGCCAGCCGCCAGCGATTTGATGCGCTGGTGCCGCGCGCGCTGGAAGCTTCTGCTCGGCACAGCAATGCTGACGAAACGTTGGCACGGATGTTGACCCTGCTGGAAGCGATCTGCCGCCGGGCCAGTTATCTGGCGCTGCTGGCTGAATATCCGCAGGCGCTGGACGCGGTGGCACGGCTGTGTTCTGCCAGCCCATGGCTGGCAGCCTACCTCACTCAGCATCCCATCCTGCTGGATGAATTGCTGGATACGCGCAGCCTTTATGCCGCGCCGGATTTCTCCGCGCTGCGCGACGATCTGGAAAGTCGTCTGGCCGACTGCGGCGAGGACGTGGAGCGCAAGCTGGACGTGCTTCGCCACTTCAAGCACGCGCAGACTTTCCGCTTCGCTGCGCAGGATCTGACTGGCGAGTTGCCGCTGGAAACACTGTCGGACGACCTCAGCGCATTGGCCGACCTGGTGCTGGATGCCGTCATTCGCCATGCCTGGCCGGGGCTGCGCAACCGGCACCGGGAAGCGCCAGCCTTTTCCATCATAGGCTACGGTAAACTGGGGAGCAAGGAGCTGGGCTACGCCTCCGACCTCGATATCGTGTTTCTCTACGACGATGTGGCAGACAATGCGGGTGAGGTCTATGCCCGTTTTGGCCAGCGCATCAACAACTGGCTGAACAGCCTGACCCCAGCCGGGCTGTTGTATGAAACCGATCTACGCTTGCGTCCGGACGGCGCCAGCGGGCTGCTGGTGAGTTCGGTCGAGGCGTTTACTGAATATCAGAAAAACAAAGCCTGGACTTGGGAACACCAAGCGCTGACGCGGGCACGTTTTTGTGCCGGAGCCCCGGCCATTGGTAATGCTTTTGAGCAGGTTCGCCTCGACATCCTGCGCCAGCCGCGCGACCTCGCCAAGTTACGCGAAGAGGTCGTTGCCATGCGGCAGAAAATTCACGATGGTCAACCCAATAACACTCCGCTATTCGACATCAAACACGATGCCGGCGGCATCGTGGACGTGGAGTTTATCGTGCAGACGCTGGTGCTGGCTTACGCCAGACAATACCCCCAACTGGCTGAAAACGTCGGTAACTTGGCCCTGTTAGGTCGTGCTGGGGAGGTTGGTCTGATCCTGCCTGATCTGGCGCGAAGCGCAGCTGATGCTTACCGTGACTATCGCAACGCACAACATGTGCAGCGCCTGCAGGGCGCGGAAAAATCACGGGTGGATAGAGAACCATTCGTGCGGGCAATCGCGGCTGTAAAAACGCTATGGGATCAAGTTCTGGGTGATGGGCTGTCAAAATAGAACGGCCCGCGATCGCGGGCCGTTGCAAAGAATATTAACAGTGTTGCTTAAGGCCGATCCAGGCTGCCCATGGACTTGGGATGGGTCACGATGCCCCAGGGCATGTCCTTGTCGCCGATGCGCTTGGTGACTTCCAGTTTCTGTGTATCGATCACCACCACCTCGTTCGATTTCCCGCAGGCCAGCAGAATGTTCTGGTCGTCCGGGGTGAAGCTGAAGTGCCAGCAACGGTCGCCGGTGGGGATGTCCTTGATCTTTTCGAAGGTGCCCGCGTCATATACCTGTAGCGCCTTTTCCTTGGAGGAGGCGACATACAGGCGCTTGCCATCGCGGTCAAAGGACACACCGTAAGGCGACTTGCCGGTGTCGATGGATTTCACCGGGTTCAGCGTGTTGTCCAGGATCAGCAGCTTGTCCGACATCTCCAGGGTGGACACATAGAACTTGCCGTCCGGCGAAGTCTTGATGCCGCGCGGACGCTCGCCATAGGAGCCTACCGGGATGCTCTTCAGCAATTTGCCCGACTTCATGTGATGTACGGTGATGGAATTATCGGATTCGTTGGTGACGATCATGCGCTTGCCGTCCAAGGAGAATTCCACGCCCTCTGTTTCCGGCTTGCCGGTGATATCTTTGACGACCTTGCCCTTTTTCAGGTCAACGATGGCGATATGGCCGGGCAGGTCATCTTCATCATCGTTATCCTTGGCAGGCTCTGCGCCGGGCTTGGGAGGCGGGCCGCCCTTGGAGCTCGGCTCGTAGGTAACGTAGGCCCTGTCGCCGTAGACGCGCACGAATTCGGGGTTCTTGCCGATAGGTATATGCTTGACCACCTTGCCGCTGGCGGTATCGATGATGGAGATATTGCCGTCGTCCTTGTTGGCGGTGACCAGCCATTTGCCGTCGGCGGTGATGCCGATACCGCGCGGACCCTTGGCACCGATGTCCAGAGTGCCGGTGGTTTCCATGGTGGCCAGGTTAATGACGGTGACGCCGCCATCCTGATTGGATACATAGGCCACGCCCTTGCTATCGGCTAGCGCATTGGCAATACCCAGAAGGGCAAGAAAAAGGGTGATCGGGAGCCTCTTGGCGAAGGGGTGGAACTTCATATTGTGCTTCTCCTCACAAATGTTGAAATTGCGCCGGACGGCGAGTTTAACGTAATTCACGTTGATTGGGCGCTACCAGCAAGCCAAAGTTCCATTCTGGCCATGACCAGCAGAGCAAAAACTTGTGCAAAATTCGAGCCAGGGAGCTCAAGAAGAAAAGT
Source organism: Methylophilaceae bacterium (assembly GCA_035429685.1). Lineage (GTDB taxonomy): Bacteria > Pseudomonadota > Gammaproteobacteria > Burkholderiales > Methylophilaceae > DAOMFG01. The sequence continues at coordinate 9,907 of DAOMFG010000006.1, forward strand.
ATTATAATAAAACAACATGTTATATAAAATTTTGCGAGGATGGAGGTGGCGAACTGGTCGATATCAGCCGCCGGCTGGTTGCAGCCAACCTTGATGTCAGCCTTTATTTGGCCATGATGGCCAGGGCTTTCAGTAGCGGCGCATCCGAAACCTTGATGATCCCCTCGAACGGGTGGCTCATTTCAATCACGAGAAAAAGCGCCGCCGAGATCGAGGCTCCGCTGATTATCAAGGCCAAGGTGCTGGTCAGGTTGTGTTGCGACAACAGGCTGAAACTCATGAACAGGATGCCCAGCCATAAGATAAGAACCAGCAGGAATACCGGGGGGACCGAGCTTTGCGATTCCTCGGTCAGCAGCAAGCTGGATTGCAGAAGGTCGCTAACCAGCTGCTGTAACTGTGGCTGGAATTGGCGCTGCTGGTCGGAGGCCGGGGTGAGCGCACCCAGGCCGTCTGCCATTTTCCCCAGACTCTGCGCCATGGTGGACGATTCAGTGCCTTTTTTCTCCAGACCGTCCTCCGGCCAGATGCGCTGTATGGCGCCGACAAGGCCCTCGCGCAACTGAGCCCGAATCTCGCTGGTTTCGGGTCCGTAGCGCACCAGGGCGCGATCCAGCGCGATTATTTTTGCGCCACTCTGGACAAGTTGATTATTGATCTCGTCGAAGTTGGACTTGGTCGAGCCGACCAACAAGCCCAGCACCAGCGCTACCAGGGTGGCGATCAGACCGGACGCCAGCTTGATGGCGTCCCTCGAGTCTTCGCGTAGATGATGATCCGGCAAGCGATCGCGCAGGATTGCGCCCAAGACGATGCCGGCGATGATGCAGATCAGGGTAACGATAAAAACACTCCAAGAGCTCATCTATTTCTCTCCTGATAGTTAAGATTGCAACCGACTTGAGGCGTTCGTGGCATTTTTCAATGCTTTTTCTGTAATATCGCGACACAGGCTGATCAGGCGCTGGTAGAACAATTGCCAGTTTTCACGGGCATCAACTTTTGCCTTGTCTGAGGTAAGTCGTTGCAATAGTTTTTGCAAAAAGTTGGCATCACGCTCATCAAGTCGACTGCCTTGGCTGACTTTTTGCCATAACTACAGCAGGCGCGGCAAAGTGTAATTTTGAAAATGCATAATCATGGCTTGGGTGACGCCGTCGGGGGTGTGCTCGCTCATGCAATTTCCCTCGTGAACTCTATAGGCCTGCTAATTCTGATTTTGTTGCGTTTCTGATTCACTGACTTGCGCCGGTTCGGTCATGCCGGTGGCATTGTCTACCCAGCCGCCGCCCATGGCCTTGTAGATGTTGACCAGCGAAGCCAGCTGTTGGCCGCGTATCGTGGCCAGGTTAAGTTCCGAAGGGAACAGCTGCTCTTCTGCCTGCAAGACGGTGGAGTAGGGAGCGTAGCCGCCATCGTATAAAAGCTGTGCCAGCCGGGCATAGTTTTGTTGCGCCTTGACCAGCTTCTCCTGAGCATCGACCTGCTTGCTCAATTCGGTACGCGAATTCAACGCATTTTCGACGTCGGCAAAAGCGTTCTGGATGGCCTGCTGGTAAGCGAGCAGAAGGGCCTTGTGCGAAGCCTCGGCCTGAGCTACTTGACCCTCGATCGAGCCGGCGGTGAAAATCGGTCCGGTGACAGCGCCACCATAGTTCCAGACACGCGCCGCGCCGGAGAATAACTGACCCAGTTCCGTGCTGATGCCGCCTAGTGCCGCGGTGAGTGAGATGCTCGGGTAGTAAAGCGCCTTGGCGGCGCCGATCTGGGCATTGGCGGCGATCAGTTGCTGCTCTGCCGCCAGCAGGTCGGGGCGCTGTTCCAGCAGCTCCGAAGGCAGCCCGGGGGGTACCTCTGGCAGGGCTAGTGCAGACAGGCTCTTGCCGCGCGGGACCGGGCCGGGGTTGCGTCCCAGCAGGATGGAAATGGCGTTCTCGCGCTCCACGATCTGTTGCCTGATCTGAGGGATAGCCGCTGCTGCAGTTTGATAGCGTGTCTTGGCCTGCTCCACGTTCATCAAGGAAACGCGGCCATACTGGAATTGCAGTTCCATCAGACGCAGCGATTCGGCATAAGTGGCCAGTGTACGTTGCGATATGTCGAGTTGCTCGTCCAGACTGCGCAACTGGATGTAGTTGAAGGCAACCGAGGAAACCAGGCTGAGCACGACTCCGCGGCGTGCTTCTTGCGTGGCGTACAGATTAGCCTGGGCGGCTTCAGTCAGGCGGCGGATGCGCCCCCACAAGTCGAGCTCCCAGCTGACGCCAACCAGTGCCTGATAGTAATTATCCGGGTTCTTGAGCCCCGACACAGCCCCACTTTCTTCCGAAAGCCGCTCGCGTCCGGCGCCACCCTGATAGCCGACCTGTGGATAGAGTGGGGCGCGTTGGGTCGTGAGTACGCCAGCCGCTTGTTCCACGCGTGCCGCTGCGATCTTGACGCTCTTGTTTTCAGCCAGTGCGTCGGTGATCAGTTGATCCAGTACCGGGTCGCCGTACTGCTGCCACCACGCGATGTTGGCTTCTGCCGCGACTTCCTTGGGTTCGTACAGGTAGGCATTGGGTGTTTCGATCACCGGCTTTTCGTAATTGGGGCCGACCATGCAACCGCCCAAGGCAGCGGCTACGACAACACAGAGGAGACGAAGTCGCATGTCAGTGCCCCTCCTGCTTGGTTGTTGAGTTTCCGTCATCCTGTACTTGCGATGTGTTATGCGACTCCGCGCCCTTGTTGCTGCCGAAAACCTTCTCGCTCATGGTGGACAGAACGTAATAGAACATCGGGATAAAGACGATGGCGATCATCGTGGCTGCCAGTGTGCCGCCGATGACCCCGGTGCCGATGGAGTGGCGGCTGTTGGCCGAGGCGCCGCTGGCGATGGCCAGCGGAACAACGCCAAGAATAAAGGCGAAGGAGGTCATGACGATGGGACGCAGCCGCAGGCGGGCAGCCTCGGCCGCCGCATCAAAGTAGGACAGACCCTCCTTGTGGCGCAGTTCTACGGCAAATTCCACGATCAGGATGGCGTTCTTCGCCGCCAGGCCGATCAGGGTCAGCAGGCCGATCTGGAAATAGATGTCGTTGGCAATGCCGCGCATGGCAATTGCGACCAGCGCCCCCAGCAGCGCGAACGGCACGGCCATCATGACGCCCACAGGCAACGACCAGCTTTCGTACTGTGCCGCAAGGATGAGGAACACGAAGATCAGACCAAAGACGAAAGCCAGTGCCTAGGTTGAACCCGAAGACACTTCCTCGCGCGCTTCGCCCGCCCATTCGTAGCCGTAGCTTTCCGGCATGACTTGCTCAGCGATTTCTCGGATAGCCTCCAGCGCGGTACCGGAACTAACCCCAGGGGCGGGGGCACCATTGATGGCAATGGCCGGATAGTTGTTGAAGCGGGTCGCCAGATCGGGCCCGGCGACGTAGCGGGTATTGACCAGCGCAGACAGGGGAACCATTTTCCCTTCACGGTCCTTGACGTAAAAGCGCGTCATGTCTTCGGGCGTCATGCGGTACTTGGGTTCCGCCTGAAGAATCACCTGCCACAGGCGCGAGTCCTTGGGGAACTGGTTGACGTACAGGGAGCCGAACATGGTCTGCATCGTGTTGTAAACGTCCTGGATGGGAACGCCCAATACTTCCGATTTCTCACGGTCGACCTCGACCAGCAGCTGTTGGCCGGTGGCGCTGATCGTAGTATTGACGCCGGCGAGCCGGGGGTCGGTCTTGGCTTTCTCGATAATCTGTTTCACCACCTCGGCCAGTTGCGCATAGTTGCCACCGCCTTTTTGCTGAACCCAGATCTGGAAACCGGCGGTAATGCCTAGGCCGGGGATCGCCGGTGGGTTGACCGGCATGACCAGTCCTTCCTGGATGTTGGCGTAGGCTTTGCGCGCATCGGCGATGATCGCATCAGCCTTCATCGACGGCAGCTTGCGCTCCTCATAATCCTTGAATGAGGTAAAGATCAGGCCATAATTGGTTTTGTTCTGCGAATCCAGCAGACTGTAGCCGCTGACCTCGGTGACGTTGGCGATGGCAGGGTTCTTGTTCAAGAAATCTGCCGCTTTGGCGCCGACTGCGTCGACACGGTCGAGACTGGCGGCATCAGGCAGAAAATAAGGGACAAAGATATAGCCCTGGTCTTCCTGGGGTACGAAGGCCGTCGGCAGCGTTTTGAACAGACCAACAGCGCCGACGATGACGAAGGCAAAGGCGATCAGGCTGATCGCCCAGTGGCGCATGGACAGCTTCACCAGGCTGACATAGCCGTTGGTCACGCGGTCAAAGGTTTGGTCAAACCATTTGAAGAAGCCCTTTTTCTCGCCATGCTTGGCTTGGATCAGCAGTGCCGCCAGGGCGGGAGACAGGGTCAGCGCGACGATGCCAGAGAACACCACCGAAATGGCAATGGTGACGGCGAATTGTTTATAGAGTGCTCCGGTAATGCCGCCGAGGAAAGCGACCGGGATGAACACGGCATTGAGTACCAGCACGATGGCAATGACCGGACCGGCCACTTCCCCCATCGCTTTCTTTGCGGCGGCGTTTGCACTCAGCCCGAACTCCACCATGTTGCGCTCGGTGTTCTCGACCACCACGATGGCATCGTCTACCACGATGCCGATAGCGAGGATCATGCCGAACAAGGTCAGCATGTTGATGGAAAAGCCGAACAGCAGCATGCCGATCAGGGCGCCCAGAATGGAAACCGGCACTGCCAGGGTGGGGACGATGGTCAGCCGCAGGCTGTGCAGGAAGATGAATACCACCAGCACCACCAGCACCACGGCCTCGAAGAAGGTGTGGATGACTTCCTGGATGGAAGCCTGGACGAACAAGGTCGTGTCAAGTGCGATGTCGTATTCCAACCCCTTGGGAAAATTCTTCGACTGCTCCACCATCATTTTTTTTATGTTTTTTGAAACCTCGATGGCATTGGCGCCCGGTTGCTGGTAAACGACGATTAGGGTAGCCGGTTTACCCTGGTACTTTGAGCGTATCGAGTAGTCCTTGCGTCCGAGGTCGGCATAGCCCACATCCCTGATGCGCACGATAGAGGCATCGTTGTTCTCGGCGCGGAGAATGATGTCCTCGAACTGCCTCGGCTCGGTAAGCGCATTCGTGGTTGCCGGAAAGGTCTGGGTTACCGGATAGGGCGTTGGCGATTGGCCGATGCGGCCGACCGCGAACTGCTGGTTCTGCTGCTTGACTGCATTAGCAACATCACTGGTAGAAACGTGCAGTTGTGCCATGCGGTCCGGCTTGAGCCAGATGCGCATGGCGTAGTCCGGGATGCCGAAAATCGAGGCCTGGTTGGCACCGTTGATGCGCTTGATCGAATCCAGCACATTCACATTGGCGTAATTGGCAATGTAATCCGAGTCATAGCGTCCGTCAGGCGAGTACAGCGCCACGATCATGAGGAAGCTTTGTGTTTTCTGCTGGACGTTGATCCCTTGCACCTGTACTGCCTGGGGCAGTTGTGCCATGGCCATGCTGACCCGGTTTTGCACGTCCACCTGCGCCAGAGCAGGGTCGGTGTCGATGGTGAAGTAGACCGTCAGTGTGTAGTTGCCCGTCGACGAGCTCGTCGAGGACATGTAGATCATGTTGTTGGCGCCGTTGACCTGGTTCTCGATGGGTGCTGCTACATTCTGTGCAACCAGTTCGGCATTGGCGCCGGGGTAGGTGGCGGTCACCTGGATTTGCACCGGGGTAATCTGCGGATACTGGGCAATGGGCAGGTTGACCATGGCCACCAGCCCGGCAATCGAGATGACGATGGAAATCACCGCTGAGAAAATCGGACGGTCGATAAAAAAATTGGTAAACATCGTTGCAGCCCCTGGCTATTTTTGCGGCTGCGTGTCGCTGGCGGCGGCAGGTTTGAGTTCAGTCGCAGCAGCTTGGGCGGCGGCGGTGTTCATGATCTTTACCGCTGCGCCGGGCGCCAGTTTCATCACACCTTCGGTCACTACGATGTCACCGGTTTCCAGTCCCTCCGATATGAACCAGTCCTTGCCATACCACTCGCCGACTTTGACGCCGCGGATCTCTGCCTTGCCGTCCTTGCCGATGACAAACACGAAATGCCCCTTCGCTCCTTGCAGTACCGCTTGCTGCGGCACCAGGATGGCGTTGGGACGGACATCGCCGGAAACGCGCACGCGCACGAACTGCCCGGGACGCAAGGTGGCATCAGGATTGGGGAGCGTGGCCCGTAAGAGATAAGTGCCGGTTTCCTTGTTGAACTCCGCATCGGCGAAGCTGATGTGCCCTTTTTGCGGGAACACGCTGCCGTCGGCGAGCACGGCTTCCACCACAAAATCCTTGTTCGGCGGAACACGCAATTTGCCGCTGTCAATTTCGGTTCTGCGCTCGAGCAACTGGTTTTCCGACAGGGTGAAATTCAGCCATATCGGGTCAACCTGTGCGACATAGGTGAGCAGGCTGTTTGCCGGGTTGAGGTAGGCGCCTTCCTGTACGCGCGCATAGCTGGAAAGACCGGTCACTGGCGTGGTGATGGTGGTATAGCCGAGGTTGAGCTTGGCCTGCTCCACATCCGCCTCGGCCATCTGTACCGCCGCCGCCGCCGCTTCCTGCCGGCCGGTGGCATCGTCGAGGTCCTTTTGCGACAACGCATTCAACGTGGCCAGTGGCTTGACCCGATCCAGATCGGCGTTGGCTGTTTGCAGGCGTGCCCGCTGTTCGGCCAGCGCAGCTTTGTTGGCATCCAGTGTGGCCTGGAGCGGTTTCGGATCCTGCAGGAACATGACTTGTCCTGCCTTGACCAGACTGCCTTCGGTATAGACGCGCTTATCCAGGAAGCCGTTGACGCGCGCCACGATCTGCACCTGACGCGAACT
>DAOMFG010000007.1:0-16720 GCA_035429685.1 Methylophilaceae bacterium
AATCCAATGCCACAAGCCTGCCCCTGCTGAAAACGGTGCCGGAAGAAAATATCTTCACTATCCGTGAGAATAATCTACTGAACCTGGCGCTTGATAGCCTGCGATTCCTGTTCTGGACCAGAAGCCGCGGAATAGATACGGTGATCGACCTGGAATTGTTCTCTCGATACAGCGCCTTGTTGACGGGCCTGTCCGGCGCCGTGAACCGGGTTGGTTTCCATGCTTTCCACAATGAAGGGCTGTATCGTGGCGGCATGCTGACGCATCGGGTTGCCTATAATCCGACGCTGCACATTGCCAAGAATTTCATCGCGCTGGTGAATGCCGTGCTGGCAACAAAAACAGAATTGCCTTATTCCAAGACCCTGATCGAGGACAGCGAAATCAGGCTGGCTCGCGCACCGGTCGATGAACCGCTCGTTCGCGACATGCGTAGCCGAGTTCGCGACGCGTATCCAGCGTATGACGAGAAGCGTCACCGTCTGGTTTTGATCAATCCCAATGCCAGCGACCTGCTGCCCCAGCGCCGCTGGATGCCAGGCAATTTTGTCACCGTGATGAGGGAACTGCTGGCTGGCGGCGACGACCTGCTGATATTGATTACCGGTTCTCCGGCGGAGCGCGAGGCGGCGGAAAACCTGAAGCAGGAGGTCGGCAACCCCCGCTGCATCAATTTTGCCGGTCGCCAGCGGTTGGAGGAACTGCCGGCCCTATACCAGATCGCCGAACTCATGCTGACCAACGATTCCGGGCCCGGCCATTTTTCTTCCGTCACCGATTTGCGGACCTTTGTCCTGTTTGGCCCGGAAACACCGCTGTTGTATGGCTCTCTCGGCAACAGCACGCCGATTTATGCGGGCCTGGCATGTTCGCCGTGCGTCAGCGCCGCCAACCACCGCAAAACCCCCTGTAGCGATAACGTGTGCCTGCAAGTCATCCGGCCGGAATCGGTGCTGGCACAGCTGCGTCATGCCCTCGCGGAAAATGCCGCAAGCCGCAGTTCGGCTACCGGCGCTTGACGGGCGAAGCCATGGCGCTGACCAAATCGCACTTAGCCGCTGACAAGCGCCCCTGGCTGGCGGCGGTGCTGCTGACCATTGCGTTCGATGTCGTGATATTCCGCTTGCTGTTCCGGCAAGCCGACGCCCTGGCCTTCGCGCATCTCACGAGTTTCCTGCTTGCCGCGGCCATCGGCGGTTTGACGATCGCGCTCTGGCCCGCCAGCGGCAAGGCCGAAAACGCAGGATCGACCCGATCCCGATCAGGCGCCTTGCTGACTTTTGCGGTCATGGCCGGCCTGCTGGTGTTTCTGCGCGGCGGATTGTTGGCTTCGTTGCTGCAGGTTGCGGCGCTTCCTGCCACGGCGGCCATTGTCATCAGCGCGATTTTTTCCTCCGCACTGCTCTATACCGCCTATTTTTATTCGAGCCGCGACCGGGATTGCTTTTTCCTGGCAGTCGTCGGTTTCGCGGTGTTGCTACGGCTGTTTTACCTGGGTATCCCCAACCTGATTTTTGAGGAAGCCTACTACTGGAATTACGCGCAGCACCTGGACATCGGCTACCTGGATCACCCGCTGATGGTGGCCTGGATCATCAAGGTATTCATCAGCCTCATGGGCAGCATCGAGTTCGCGGTTCGTTCCGGCGCCTTTTTATGCTGGTTCGTCACTGCGTATTTCATGTACAAGCTGACCCTGGAGATTTTCGACCGGGCTACCGCCAGGCGCGCGCTGGTGCTGGTCGCGGTGCTGCCACCGTTCTTCTTCTTCGGTCTGCTGATGAGCCCGGACGCCCCGCTGACCGCCTGCTGGGCGATGGCCATCTACTTTGCCCATCAAGCCCTGGTCAGGGAAAACCGCAAGGCTTGGCTGGGCGTGGGCATCGCCCTCGGGCTGGGCATGATCTCCAAATACACCATTGCCCTGCTGGGCGTGGCCATCGTCCTGTTCGTCCTCGCCGACCGCAATTCGAGGAAATGGCTGTTCCGCCCCGATCCTTATATCGCGCTGGCGGTGGCGTTGCTGCTGTTCTCCCCGCTGGGCATCTGGAACATGCAGCACGACTGGGCGTCGTTCACCTTCCAGAGCCAGGGGCGCGTGGCGAGCAGCCATTCCTTTTCCCTGCCGCGTTTCATCGGCAACGTCCTCGTGTTCCTGACCCCCGCCGGGCTGCTGTCGCTTGCAGCCATCCTGTTTTACCGCCAAATCCTGCTGGCCGGTGCTCCGGCCAATCGTTCCGCACCGGGCAGGCCAGAGCAAAGTTATAGGCTGCTGCTCTTGCTCACGCTATTCCCCGTCCTCGTGTTTGCCGCGCTCAGCCTGTTTCGGGCGAGCAAACTGAACTGGACCGGGCCGTGCTGGCTGGGCCTGCTGCCATTCATGGCGCTGCTGATTACTCCCAAGCCGGACTCCGGCATGCCCAGGGTCATCCGCTGCTGCCAGCGCGCATGGCCGGCGACCATCGTCATATTGCTGGCAATTTACGGCGCCGGATTGCATTACTGGGGACTGGGTTTTCCCAAGATCCCTTATACGCGCAATGTTCATTTGGCAGGTTGGCAGGGTTTCGGGCACGACATCGAGATGCTGGTTGCCCGGCTTGAGCGCGAAACGGGGGAAGAAATTCTGGTGGTGGGCATGGACCGGAACCAGATCGCCAGCGAACTGGCGTTTTATCGAAGCAAGTATCTGGAATCGGTCGGCGCGGATAGCGCAACGCACAATCCCGCCTTGCAGACCGCCAGCGGCCACCTGTTCGGGATCGGCAGCCTGATGTACGAAATGTGGTTCCCGGTCGAAAAGCAGAATGGCAAAACCATGCTGCTGGTCAGTGATGACAAGGATGACCTGTCCGATGAAGATGTCCTGTCGCGCGCCCAGCCCGTGTCGGATATCCAGGAGATTGAAACCTGGAAAAACGGCAAATCCACCGGCCATTACTATTACCGTCTGGTCAAGGACTACCAAAGCCGTTCGGCTGCGAACAGGCCGGCTGCCGATTCATCCACGGACTGAACTCATGAAACAGACAGATTCAGCCCGCGCCGGCTCCCCATTCAAGATCATGCTGAGGGCGGTGGTTTCGCTACTGGTGCTGGCACTGATCGCACGCTCCGTTGATCCCGGCCACGCCTGGGATGTCCTGCAGCGCGCGCGCTGGGATTTGCTGGCGCTTGCGCTGCTGATGCAGTTCGGCAGCACCGCGATCGCCGCATACCGCTGGCAGCTCATCATGCGCAACCTGAAATTCGGCCAGACTTTTTCGTTTTATTTCCGCAGCTATTTCAAGGGCATGTTTTTCAACCAGGCATTGCCAGCCAGCATCGGCGGCGATGCCGTACGGGTGCTCGACATGGCTGGCCGGGGATTCCGCAAGCGGGATGCGTTGTATGGCGTCATGGTGGACCGCGTCACCGGATTGGGCGCGTTGATCTCCCTGTCGCTGCTGGCCTACCTGGTCCGGCCGGACCTGCTGCCGGCCAAGGTCTATTACGCCATTCTGGCTATTTTTGCCGCCGGCGCCATCGGTTTTTCCGGACTGCTGTTACTGAGCCGGACGCGCTGGCTTGACCACAACCCCAGACTGGCCCTGCTGAAGTCGATTTCCACCCGCCTGCCCCAGGCTTTTTCGGCACATCGGCTGCAGCTTCTGGTGTCTTCCCTGCTCATCCCGCTGTTCGCGCTGCTGGGGTTTTTCGCCACCGGCTGGGCGCTGGGCTTGAGGTACGACCTGACCACCTATTTTGCGATCGTGCCACCGGCAATTGTCCTCACCATCATTCCGGTTTCCATCGCCGGCTGGGGCGTACGGGAAGGCGCGCTGGTCGGGCTGTTTTCCCTGATCGGTGCGAACAAGACCACTGTGCTGATGATGTCGCTGTTATATGGGCTGGCGCTGATCGTGGTCAGTTTGCCGGGACTGGTCATTTTTCTCAAAGGCCACCAGCGCAGGCCAGCCAAGGCTTGATCGCTGAAGATAACCTGCTGGAGAACAAGCATCCCCATGAATAAACCAGACCTGTTCCCGAGCCGCTGGTGCTGGCGCGGCGTTGCCGTTTGCAATCTGCTGGCTGCTGTTCTGCTGGCCAGCTGGCTTTGGCAACCAACCCGGCAGTTATGGGATGCGTTGGACATCCGACTGTTCCATCTGCTCAATGCGCCCTTGTCAGCCAGCCCTATCTGGGCGCATCTCTGGGCAATCGGCAGCATGCGCCCGGTGGATGCCGGCGTCGGCCTGCTCATGGTGGCGATTCTGGCCAAGGACAACTGGGTCTATTCAGGCCCGCAGGTCAGGCAGGCGTTTTATGCTTTCCTGGCACTGCTGCTGGTGCTTCTGTTGATACGGGTCGGACTGTTTGTCGAATTGGTCAGACTCATGAAGTGGACACATGCCAGCCCTTCGCTTGCGGTGGATGGCGCCGTCCGCCTGACCGAAATGTTCCCGGACTGGCAAGAGCGCTGGGACATGAAAGATAGCGCCGGCCAGAGTTTCCCCGGCGACCACGCTTCCGTCGTCCTGCTCTGGGTCATGCTGCTTTCGGTTCATACGCGCGGCTGGAAACTGTTCACGGTCTGGGTACTGGCCGTGGTCTTCATGCTGCCCAGGCTGGTATCCGGCGCGCACTGGGTTTCCGACGCCTTGGTCGGCGGCGCGTTCCTCAGCCTGGTGACATTCGGCTGGGGCTACTTCACTCCCTTCACCGCCAAGGCCAGCGAGCTGCTGGAACGCCTCGGCGCGCCCGTCATGCGAGTCCTGGGCAGGATTCCCGGCCTGAGGCGCATCGCCCTGATTTCTGGCCGCTAAGGATGTAGCGCGTCGTGCAGGCGCTGCAAAGCCGCCAGCACGTTGGCCCGCGGCGTGCCGATATTCATGCGCATGAAGCCGCTGCCGCCGGTGCCGAACAGCGTGCCGGGGCTCAAGCCCAGTCTGGCCTGTTCGACGAAAAAGCGTTGCAACTCCCGGTCGCCCATTCCAAGCTTGCGGCAATCCAGCCACAGCAGATAAGTGCCCTCCGGCGCGATCAGGCCAATTTCCGGCAGATGCTTGATCGAATAGGCAGCGACTGCATCGCACGTGCCCTGCAAATAAACCAGCAGCGCCTCCAGCCAGGCTTCGCCTTCCCGGTAAGCCGCCTCGAAAGCCGCCAGGCTGAACGGGTTGGTGATACTGACGTGCAGGGTGTCGAACGCCCTGGCCAGCGCTTTGCGCTGGGCGGGGTCTTGCACGATCAGCGCAGAAAGGCCAAGGCCGGGGATGTTGAAAGTCTTGCTCGGCGCCACGGCGGTGATGGTCAGCTTCGCCATGCCGGGGCGCGTCGCCAGCGGGGTGTGGCGCTGGCCGGGGTAGATCAGGTCGGCGTGGATTTCGTCGGAGAGTATCACCATGCCGTAACGCTGCGCGATTTCCGCCAAGGTATCCAGTTCCTCCGCCCGCCACACCCGCCCCACCGGGTTGTGCGGCGAGCACAGCAGCAGCAACTTTGCGCCGTCTCTGGCGCATTGCTCCAGGTGATCGAAATCCATGCGGTAGCGGCCGTTTTCCAGCTTGAGTGGGTTTTCCATCAGCCGCCGCCCGGTGGCGGTAGCGGCGGAAAAGAACGGGAAATAGACCGGCGGTTGCACGATGACTGCGTCGCCCGGCTGCGTCAGCGCCAGCACCGTGGCATTGAGCGACGGTACCACGCCGGGGCAAAGCATGATGCAGTCGCGCTCGACTTGCCAGCCGTGGCGCTTCGCCAGCCATTCCGTCACGGATTCATACAGGCTTTCCGGGCACTGGGTGTAGCCGTACACCGGATGCGCCGCACGCGCCTGCAACGCCCGCGTTACCGCCTCCGGCGTGGCGAAGTCCATGTCTGCCACCCACATCGGCTGTACTTCGGCGCGGCCGAAAATGGCCTGCCGCGCATCGTATTTGAGCGCGCCGCTGCCGGCGCGGGGGATGCCTTGGTCGAAGTCAAAACTCAAACGATGCGCTCCCAGATGGTCACTTCCGATTGCGTGTGTTGGAACTTGCGTCGTGTTTCGCGGATCACGAAGGGCACTTCCAGCGGGCCGCGCAGCAGGCGGAAATGTGCGCCCAGCGTTTCCTTCAGGCCGTCCAGGGTGGTGACGTTTTCGCCATCGCGTTTGTAGCCGCCCAGCCATTCCTCGCGTTTGGTGTGTTCTTCCAGCCAGGTGTAGGGCGAGGCGATGAGCAGCAAGCCGCCGGGGTTGAGACGCTTGTGCACGGTGGCGAGGAACTTGCGCGGGCTGTACAGGCGGTCGATCAGGTTGGCGGCCAGAATGAGGTCGTAGCCGCTGAAGTGCGGCTTGAGGTTGCAGGCGTCGCCCTGGAAGAACTCTACCTTGTGCCGCGTATCTTCCAGCCCGAGGTCGGCCAGCTTGCGCTCCTTGTAGAACACCAGTTCGCCCTCGTCGGCCAGAGTGTAGCGTAGCAGTCCTTGCTCGGCCAGTTGCACGCCAAGCTGAATGAAGCGCGCGGAGAAGTCGATGCCGGTGACGTGGTCGAAATGGCGGGCCAGCTCGAAGGTGGCGCGTCCGGTGGCGCAGCCGAGGTCGAGCGCGCTGCGGGCGGCTTTGTCGCCCATGGCCTGAATCGCCAATTGCGCCAATGCCTGCGGGAAGTTGGGCACGCCGTAATACTGGTCGCCGTAGTGGAACTCGGCGTATTCGGACAGCAGCTTGTCGGTTTCGTAGTGCGACGACACTGCCACGGCGGGCGCATCGGCTACTACATAGCGGAAGCCGGCATGCTGGAAGAAGTGGCGGCGGAAGGCATAGCGCGCGCTTTTCAGTGCCTCGTTGCCGCAGGAAATCCAGGAGCCGCCCTTCATCAGATTATGGCGGCCGTCGTAGGTGGGCGTGGTGAAATCGTCGTACAACGGATGCACCTCGAAGCCCTCGAACGGGTAGATCGGGGTCTCCGTCCATTGCCAGACGTTGCCCACTACGTCGTACAGCTCGCCTTGCTGAAAGCGGGTGACCGGGCAGGAGGAAGCGCCGTGATCCAGGTGCAGGTTGGCGTTGGCCGGACAATCTGGCGAAAGCTCCGACAATCCGGCGAAATCGTACAAGCGGAACCACTCGTCCTCGGACGGCAAACGATAAGGCTGTCCGGTGGTGCGCATTTTCCAGTTGCAGAAGGCCTTGGCTTCGTGGAAATTGGTTTCCACCGGCCAGTCCCAAGGCATGGCAATTTCCTCCGTCATCAGGCGTAGCTTCCACTTGCTGTCGTGCCGTAGCCAGAAAGTAGGGTGGCGAGCCTCGGTGTAATCCTTCCAGGCGCGCCCTTCCTCTTCCCACAGCGCGTCGTCGCCATAGCCGCCGGCCTCGACGAAAGCGAGGAACTCGCGATTGCTGACCAGGTACTTCCCAGCCTGGAAGGCAGGGACTTCGGCCTCGTGGGAGCCGTACTCGTTGTCCCAGCCGTAATACGGGTCGTCGCGCTGCTTGCCAAGCTGCACGCGACCGACGGCGATGGCGACGAGCTGGTTATCCGGCGCCGCGCCTGAATCACGGTTGGCTTGCCAAGCCGGGTGGGGCTGGACGTAATGCAACTCGTGCTGGCGGATAAGGACCGACGACGTTTCCAGGTGGATGCGCTCGTGTTCGATGCCCATCAGGATGGGCCACCAGGGGTGCTCCCAGGCGATCGGCAGGGTCAAGGGTGTGCTGGCGATGACGGTATCTATCACCGCTCGTACCTGGTCACGGTAGACGCGCACCTCTTCGACATTCGGCCAGTCGTAGTGTGCCGTGTTGAGGTCGTCCCAGCGCATCTCGTCCACGCCGATGGCGAACATGGACTCGAGGTGCGGATCGATGCGCTGCTGCACCAGCCCGGCCAGCACCAGTTTGTTGATGAAGAAGGTGGCGGTATGGCCGAAGTAGAAGATCAGCGGGTGGCGCAGGCTGATCGGCTTGCGGTACCAGGCTTTATCGCTGGCCAGGGTCTCGAACAGCGACTCGTAGCGGTCGAAGGTGGCGTGGAAATAGGCGCGGATTTCCTGGCGCTTCCATTCGGGGTCGCCATCGGCCAGATTTGGCGTGCGGTTGAATAGCGGGGAACTCATCGTGTGAAAGCGCTTACCAAGTCAGTGGATGGGGAAACTATAAGCCCAAATCGTTACCTATTGCCATGCTAGAATGAATCCCATGATGCGCCGCATTTTTCTCGTTTTCACCCTTGCCCTGCTGTTCGGTCTTGGCCAGCAGGGTGCGGCGGTGCACGCCGTTTCGCACCTTGCGGACTGGCAGCAAAGCCAGCAGCAGCCGGATAAGGGCCAGCACAAGTCAACTTGCGACAAGTGCGTTGCCTATGCCCAACTGGGTGGCGCCGTGGGGTCGCAGCATGTGCTGTTGCTTGCCCCGGAACACAGTTACCATCGCCATACGCCGCGCGCTGTACATGCCGGCTTCTCCTCCAGCCACCCTTATTCTGCCCGCGCCCCGCCTTCTCTCGCCTGAACCGGTAACACCTTAAGATTGCCGTTCGCCACTGCGGGCGGCCGTGTTCGTTCAGACGCGAGGCTATATCATGTACAGACCAAAACTGGCGACTTGTGCCGTCGCCGCGGCTTGCACCTTTCCGGCGTTGGCCAGCGCCAACGACAACGCGGAAATGGAGCGCATGCGCGCCGAAATCCAGCAAATGAAGCAAAGTTACGAGTCGCGCATCCAGTCCCTGGAAAATAAACTGGAGCAAGTCCCGGCCAGTGCCGGCAAGGCCGAGGCCAGCGCGGCCAAGGCGGAAACTGCAGCCGTTCAAGCCGGCAGTCAGAGTACCGCGTCGGCCAGCGCCTTCAACCCCGGTATTTCGTTGATCCTGTCCGGCACCTATGCCAACCTTTCGCAAAATCCCGACAACTACACCATCACCGGCTTCCAGTCCGGCGGCGAGATCGGGCCGGGCGAGCGCGGCTTCAGCCTGGGTGAATCGGAACTGGATGTCTACGGCAATATCGACCACTATTTTTACGGCTCGATGAACCTGGCACTGGCGTCCGACGATACGGCCTCGGTGGAAGAGGCCTACATCCAGACCACTGCGCTGCCGGCCGGTTTCACGCTCAAGGCCGGCCGCTACTTCTCGGGCATCGGCTACCTCAACGCGCAGCACGCGCATACCTGGGATTTCGTTGACAGTCCGCTGGTGTACCAAGCCTTCCTCGGCGGCCAGTACGGCGACGACGGCGTGCAGCTCAAATGGGTGGCGCCTACCGACCTGTTCGTCGAAGTCGGCGCCGAGGCCGGGCGCGGACGCATTGCCGATACCGATGGGGAGAACAAGAATGGTACCGCCGCCGGCAGCGTGTTCGCCCACTTGGGTGGCGATGTGGGTTTGAGCAACAACTGGCGCGCCGGGCTGTCCTATCTGCACATCTCGCCAAACGGCGTGGAAAGCAATAGCCTGGACAACGCGGGCGATTATGTGACCAACACTTTCGACGGCACCTACCGCATCTGGATCGCCGACGCCGTGTGGAAATGGGCACCCAACGGCAATTCCAATTACACCAACTTCAAGCTGCAAGGCGAATACATGCGCCGTGACGCTTCCGGCACGCTGTTCTACAACGGCAGCGACCCCGGACATTACAGCGCCGACCAGTCCGGCTGGTACCTGCAAGGGGTTTACCAGTTCATGCCGCAATGGCGCACCGCACTGCGCTACGACCGACTGGACAGCGGTAGTGTGAACTATGGTGCCAACAGCGCCTTCCTGTCAGACAGCAGCTACAACCCAGATCGCGTGAGCCTGATGTTCGACTACAACCCCAGCGAGTTCAGCCGCATCCGGTTGCAGCTGGAGCGCGACAAGTCGCAGGAGCACGAGACGGACAACCAGATTTATCTGCAGTACATCATGAGCCTGGGCAGCCACGGCGCCCATCAGTTCTAATTCAAGGAGTGAATCATGAAAAAACGAATCTTCACCTTGCTGGCAATGCTCTCCCTCACTGCGCTGCCGGCGCACGCAGCCCTCAACGTGTTCGCCTGCGAACCGGAATGGGGCGCGCTGGCGCAGGAACTGGGCGGCGACAAGGTCTCGGTCTACAACGCCACCCAGGCACTGCAGGACGTGCACCACGTGCAGGCCAAGCCCAGCCTGATCGCCAAGGCACGTTCGGCCAACCTGGTGGCCTGCACCGGCATGGAGCTGGAGATTGGCTGGCTGCCGATGGTGCTGCGCCAGGCCGGGAACCCGGCGGTGCAACCGGGGCAGCCGGGATACTTCGAGGCGGGAAATTACGTGCGGCACCTGGAAGTCCCGCAGCGTCTCGACCGCGCCGACGGCGATATCCATCCGTTGGGCAACCCGCATATCCAGACCGATCCGAGAAATATCGGGAAAGTGGCTGATGTCCTGGCGCAGCGCCTGGCGGAACTTGACCCCGCCAACGCGTCTTTTTACCAGGCGCGCCAGCAGGATTTCAGCCAACGCTGGCAGGAAGCGATCAAGCGCTGGGAAACTCAGGCCGCGCCGCTCAAGGGCGTTGCCCTCGTGGCGCAGCACAACGGCTTCCCCTACATGAACGAATGGCTGGGGCTGCGCCAGGTGGCGACGCTGGAACCCAAGCCCGGCGTGGAGCCGAGCAGCAGCCACCTGGCCGAAGTGCTGGCGCAATTGCAGCGACAGCCGGCGAAAATGGTCGTCCGCGCCGCTTACAATGACGACCGGGCGTCTGTTTGGTTATCGGAACGGGCGAAAATCCCCGCCGTTGTGCTGCCGTTCACTGTGGGCGGTGACGATCGCGCCAAGGATTTGTTCGGCCTGTTCGACGATACCGTGCAGCGCCTGCTGGAGGGCAACAAATGAATAGCGAGGCGCTGAATCTTTCCATCCTTGGCCCGGCGTTCCTGGCTGGGCTGCTGGTGCTGGCCACCCATGTTCCGCTCGGCCGGCAGGTACTGAAGCGCGGCATCGTGTTCATCGACCTCGCCGTGGCGCAGATTGCCGCGCTGGGCGTGATCGCCGCCGATTTCATGGGCTGGGAGCCGCAAGGCTGGGCGGTGCAGGTCGCCGCCATGAGTGCCGCACTGTTCGGTGCACTGCTGTTGAACTGGATGGAGCGGCGCTGGCCGGAAACGCAGGAAGCACTGATCGGCGCGGTATTCGTCCTGGCGGCCAGCGCCGGCATCCTGTTGCTGGCCGGCAACCCGCATGGCGGCGAACACCTGAAAGATCTGCTGGCCGGGCAAATCCTGTGGGTGGGCATGAGCCAGTTGTTGCCGGCGGCAGCGCTGACCGCGCTGATCCTCGGCCTGTGGTTCGGGTTTGGGGAACGCCTCGGCCGCGTCGGTTTCTACCTGCTGTTTGCGCTGGCGGTGACGGCCTCGGTGCAACTGGTGGGCATCTATCTGGTATTCTCCAGCCTCATTCTGCCTGCGCTGGCGGTGCGCAACTGGCCTTCGCGCAGCCAACTGGCAGGAGGTTACGCCATTGGCATTGCAGCCTATATTGCCGGACTGGCGCTGTCAGCGGCGTTTGACCTGCCTTCCGGCGCGGTCATCGTCTGGAGTCTGGCGCTGGTCGGCATATTCGCCAACCTGGCCAGGCCGGTATTTTTAGCCATATTTTCCTTGCCAAGGCCATAAAAAATAACGTAAAATCGCGCCCTTTCGTTAATTGACCTATAAAGAGAAAACATTATGGTGATCATTCGTCTCGCCCGCGGTGGCGCGAAGAAGTCCCCCTTCTACAGCGTGGTGGTAGCTGATTCGCGCAATCGCCGCGATGGCCGCTTCATCGAGCGCGTGGGTTTTTACAATCCGCTCAGCCAAGGTCAGGACAGCCTGCGTCTGAACAGCGAACGCATTGCCTACTGGCGCAGCAACGGCGCGCAGCTTTCCGACCGCGTCGCCCTGCTGGTCAAGCAAGCCGCCAAGGCAGCAGCCTAAGTCCATTGTTGCAATCGCCGCCTGAAAACATGGTGGTGATGGGGCGGATCGCCGCCCCATACGGTGTGCTGGGGTGGGTCAATGTCCTGCCAGATACCGAGATGCTGGATGGGCTGTTCGACTACCCGGTGTGGTGGGTGCAGGCGGATGGCGGATGGCGCGAGTTCCCGGTGGAAGAGGCCAAGGTGCACGGCGACCATCTGGTCGCCAAGCTGCGAGGCATTGCAGACCGTGATCTGGCGCTCAAGCTCAAGGGCAAGGCGGTAGCCGTGCCGCGCGAGCAGTTGCCGGAGCCGGAGGAGGGCGAGTATTACTGGTCCGACCTGGTCGGGCTGGCAGTGCGGAATGTGCAGGGTGTCGAGCTGGGCTTGGTGAAGGAACTGTTCGAAACCGGCGCCAACGACGTGCTGGTGGTCGAAGGGGAGCGCGAACGGCTGATCCCCTACATCGACCAGGTGGTGCTGGAAGTGGATGTCGCCGGCAAACGCATGGTTGTCGATTGGGACGCGGAGTTTTGAGCCAGACGCTCCAGTTTGATGTGGTGACGCTGTTCCCGCCCATGTTCGAGGCGATTTCGAAATACGGGATCACTTCGCGGGCGCTGGAAAAAAAGATTTATGAATTGACGTTGTGGAACCCGCGCGATTTCACGACCGACAACTACAAGACCGTGGATGATCGTCCATACGGCGGCGGCCCCGGCATGGTGATGCTGGCGCAGCCGCTGGAAAAGGCGATTGCAGCGGCAAAAAAGCGCCAGAAGGAAGCCGCCGGCGTGGAGCACCCCAAGGTAATCCACCTGTCGCCGCAGGGTAAGCCGCTGACGCACGACGCCGTGCTGAAGCTGGCGGCGGAACCTGGCCTGATTCTGCTGGCGAGCCGCTACGAAGGTGTAGACGAGCGCCTGCTGCAGCGTGTGGTGGACGAGGAATATTCTATCGGCGACTACGTGCTGTCCGGCGGCGAATTGCCGGCGATGGTGCTGATCGACGCGGTGGTGCGGCATCTGCCCGGAACATTGGGTGACGCCGATTCGGCAGCCGAGGACTCCTTCGTGGACGGCCTGCTGGATTGCCCGCACTACACGCGGCCGGAAGTGTACGAAGGAATGCAGGTGCCGGAAGTGTTGCTATCCGGCAACCATAAAGAGATCAAGCGCTGGCGGTTGAAACAATCGCTGGGGCGAACCCGGGACAAGCGCCCGGATTTACTGGCCGCAAGGCTGTTGACGAAAGAGGAGTCTCGGCTGCTCGCAGAGTACGAGCAGGAACAAGACCCTCATAACTAAAAGGAACCGTGAAAATGGCAGATATCATCAAGCAACTGGAACAGGAAGAAATTGCCCGCCTGGGCAAGAACATTCCCGACTTCGCCCCGGGTGACACCGTCGTCGTCGGCGTGAACGTGGTGGAAGGCACCCGCAAGCGCGTGCAGGCCTACGAAGGCGTGGTCATCGCCAAGCGCAACCGCGGCCTCAACTCCTCCTTCATCGTGCGCAAGATTTCTTCCGGTGAAGGCGTGGAGCGTACTTTCCAGCTTTACTCCCCGCTGATCGCCAGCATCGAAGTGAAGCGCCGCGGCGACGTGCGCCGCGCCAAGCTGTACTACCTGCGCGAGCGTTCCGGCAAGTCCGCACGCATCAAGGAAAAGCTGCAGATGCGCGAAAAGGAAGTGGCAGCAGAGTAATTTCTGTCTTCCATGCAAAGAACCCCACGTTCGAAAGACGTGGGGTTTTTTCTTTCCCTATCCACCTCGTGCGTTGCCGGTATAGCGACGGCGCTCTATACTGGACATGCCGCTCTAAGCTGCCGACGTCACGAGACATGGCCTGATATGAGGAGGGGGTGCTGCACATGAAGCGTATACTGGTCGCAACGGATTTCTCTCAGCAGGCGAGTCGGGCGCTGCGGCGAGCAATCGCGCTGGCCGCGCAGCACCAGGCGAGGCTCGATGTCATGCACGTCATAACGCCATCATCAGTGGACGCCCTGTGCGAGATGCTGCCGGATTCCCGCATCTTGCTTGAGGAAAATCTTTCCAACTCGGCGACGGCCCAGCTCTACCAGGTGCTCGATGAAGTAGCTCCGAAGCAGCACCTCTCCATCCAGCCTCACGTGAGAATTTCCTCCATCGTCGACGGAATCATCGAGTTCGCCGATGCCAATGACGTCGACCTGATCGTGCTGGGGAGCCACGGGGAGCATTTCGCCCACGAGCTGTATCTCGGCACCACCGCCGAGAACGTGCTGACGAAGTGCCCGCGGTCGGTGCTGGTCGTGCGTGCCGCACCGGACGCGCCCTATGGCAAGGTTGGGGTGCCAGTGGATTTCACGCCCCTTTCCATCGCTGCGGTGCACCAGGCCTGTGAACTGGCGGCGGATGCCAGAATCACCCTGCTGCATGCGTTCCAGGTTCCCCATCACGACCGCTTGCGTGCGATGGGTGTGTCGGAGGGGGAGATCAAGAACGCAAGGGCGCGATTCCACGACCACGCCTCCAGTGCAATGGACAGGCTGGTAGCCGGGATCAGCAACGAGCGTATTTCTAGCGTTCTGGAGATGGGCTATCCCCCAGAAATGATCAGGCGTTGGGTGGAGAAATTCGATTTCGACCTGATCGTCATGGGCAGCCATGGCAACCGGCTCAGCAGCGTGATGAGGTACGCCCTGCACCACAGCACCGGGGACGTCATGATCTTCCGCCAGCTTGCATAGCGCGCCAGCCTGCACAGGCCTGTTACCAGACTCTTATCGTGAGAATGGCGTAATGATCAGCCTACCTGGCGATCCCATGTATTCCAACCCGGCATCCGTCTGCGATGCACATGGATTCGACGAGGCGTGCTTGCAGGAAACCATGCATGCCTTGGGTCTGCTGCCAGGCAACCGTTCCCTCGTGAAGAGGATGCGCGCCGAATTCATCGTCGACCGGGAAGAGGATCTGACGGACGCCGGGCTCACCGCTTTGGCCGGCCTGATGGAAATTACCCTGCTCGCGCAGCAGCCCGTGATGGACCTCAGGCAGGGCTGGATCGAACGGCTACGGCGATTCGGCGAGGGATTCGGCACGGTGCAGTATGTTGCGGATCGCCTGCAGTGGGCAGCAGCCAGCGCCCATGCCGGGATACCGCTCGCTTTTCTGCACCTGCAGTTCCATGTGACCCAGAGCATCCTTGTGGAGCACCTGCTGGCCCGCTACGGGCACGACCCCGCCGATCTGTCGGCGCTGCTGCCTTGCCTGCTCAAGCTGACCGCACTGGATCTGCACCTGACGATCACGGGTTATCGGCCGCAGCAGATTGAGGACCTGCGAAAATCTCTAGAGGAGCTACAGGAGAAAGCGGCCAGCCTCTACCAGAAAGCCGCCACCGACCAGCTCACCGGAGTCATGAACTTCAGCAGCCTGATGGAAGCTCTCGATCGCCAGGTATCAAAGGCTGTGCAAGCGGGAAAACCTCTCTGCGTCATCATGGCAGACCTGGATTTCTTCAAGTGCGTCAACGATAAATACGGCCACCTGATTGGCGACATCGTGCTGACCCATGCCGCGCAGCGCATCAAGTCAGCTGTACGAGACTTTGATCTGGTTGGGCGCTTTGGCGGCGAAGAGTTTACCGTCACCCTGACGAATGCAGATCTGGAACTGGCCAGCATCATCGCCGAAAGAATCCGTCAGGAAGTCGCCGGGGCTCCATTCCATGCGCGGGAGCATGTCATAGAGACGACTATCAGTCTCGGCGTTGCGATGCTGCAGCCGGGGGAAATGCCGGAAGCCCTGCTGGAGCGTGCCGATGCGGCCATGTACGAGGCCAAGCGCACCGGGCGCAACCGCGTGGTGGCAGCCGAGGATATCGAGGATGCGGCAGGCAGCGCAGCGCAGTGAACGCCTTTCGCACCGGATTTCATCTACCTCGTGTATTCGCCCGCCCGTTCCGGCTGGTAGCTGACCTCAAGCACGCGTACACGTACCGTCCTGCTGCCGGGTACTGGCCACTCCATCTGATCTCCGACCGCTAGCCCGAGCAGGGCGCTACCGACCGGTGCCAGAATCGAAATCCTTCCGGGTTGCCCCTGGACATCCTCCGGGTAGGAAAGGGTCAGCTCGAATTCTTTGCCCGTGGGCTCGATCGCGAAGCGGATCGTGGAGTTCATGGTAACGACAGTCGGCGGCATGGCCTCCGGGGCGACTACTTTCGCACGCTCCAGTTCCATCCGCAAACTGTCCAAGCTTGACTGCAAGTTCCCCGGCAGGGTGTCTAGCAGATGGATGAGTCGTGCGAGATCCAGTGTCGAAACGGTGATATTGGGAAGGCTTGCCACGGCTAAAACTCTCTTTGAAATACTTTCACAAAATGATCTGTCATTATAGGCCCATATCCAGCAAATATTTCATCCGCAGCGATGCCTGCCACTTTAGTGCTCCTTCTGGCTGTGGCCATGTCACCCCGTCATCAGTCATTGAAGCGCGGGCAATTTGCGCTAACATAGATGCATGCGCAAAGACTACCAGGCCGTGATCGCCGCTCCATTCGGTACGCTGGGCATTCTCAGTGAGGCCGGATTGCTGTTCGGCATTGACTTCCTTCCCGCCAGCCTGCCGCTGCAGGCCCCGGTCGATCCGGCAACGCTGGACACGTGCGGCAAGCTGCAGGCCTACTTGCGGGATGCTTCTGCCCCGCTCGACCTTTCCCTGCATCTCGCCGGCACCGAATTCCAGCGACGCGTCTGGGACGCCATACGGGCAATTCCGCCCGGATGCACGCCGACCTATTCAGAACCGGCGCCAGGCGTCGGCTCCGTCGGCAGCGCGCTGGCC
>DAOMFG010000008.1:0-16611 GCA_035429685.1 Methylophilaceae bacterium
GTAATCTGGGTTGAACTGGCTCACAAAGTTAAGATACTGATCCCTTTTGTTGATTGCGGCTGACAGCCAGCATAGGATCGACCCCGAGCCCTGCTAAATCGTATCCCCTAATTATTCGCTATTATTCGGTTTGTCCGCACTGTTTTGCCGTAACCAAGCGGCCAAATCGGCTTCTTCCAGCTCGCCGGCGGCCAGCGCGAGCATGGTGACAGCGCGTCCACCTGCGTTGCGGTCAGGCGCTTGCCGTTCAAAAACAGAAACAGGCCCACCGCCAGAAACGCCGCACACTTGTTGCCATCCACAAACGGGTGGTTCTGGGCAAGACCGGCCCCGTAGCAGGCCACCAGGTCGGCGAAATCCGGCTCGCCATAGGCCGCCAGGTTGACCGGCCGCGCCAGCGCCGAATCCAGCAAACCTTGGTCGCGGACACCCGAAGCGCCACCATGCAGGCAAGGCTTTCATCGTGCAGCACCAGCAGCGCGGATTATTTATCCACGTCCACATCCAGCCAGCCTATTTGGCCAGGGCGTTGAAGGTATCGCGGTATTCGCGCATGAATTCGCGCCCGGCGTCGACCTGCTCTTCGAACGTGGGGTCATGCGGCGTGATGGTCACGGCGCCCGGCGCATCGGTCAGATAGACGGTGTCACCCTTCTCCAGCTTCAGGCGCGCCAGCACCTCCTTGGGCAGGATCAAACCGACGGAATTACCGATCTGGGTGAGTTTCAGGGCTTGCATGGCTGGCTCCGCATGATGTTATAACATCAAGCAAATTCAACTGGCGCAATTTTTATGGGAAGGCGGAATAATTGGGGTCTGGGTTACAGGGGCAAGCTCACTACCGCAGACCGAGCACGTCCTGCATATCAAACAAACCGTTTTTCTTGCTGGCGAGAAACTTGGCGGCGCGCAGCGCGCCCAGCG
Source organism: Methylophilaceae bacterium (assembly GCA_035429685.1). GTDB lineage: Bacteria > Pseudomonadota > Gammaproteobacteria > Burkholderiales > Methylophilaceae > DAOMFG01. The sequence continues at coordinate 925 of DAOMFG010000008.1, forward strand.
CAAAGGTGGCGCGGCTGCTGGCCTTGTGGGTCAGTTCCACGCGCTCGCCGATGCCGGCGAACAGCACGGTGTGGTCGCCCACCACATCGCCGCCGCGCACGGTGGCGAAGCCGATGGTGCTGGCATCGCGCTCGCCGGTGACGCCTTCACGGCCGTACACCGCGCATTGCGCCAGATCGCGCCCCAGCGCCGCAGCGGCGGCCTCGCCCAGGCGCAGGGCGGTGCCGGAGGGGGCATCCACTTTATGGCGATGATGCGCCTCGATGATCTCGATGTCGTAGCCTTCGGCCAGCACCTTGGCGGCGGCCTGCACCAGGTTGATGAGCAGGTTGACGCCGACACTCATGTTGGGGGCGAAGACGATGGGGATGTCCTTCGCAGCAGCGGCGATGGCTTCCTTCTGCGCTGTATTGAACCCGGTCGTCCCGATCACCATGCCGGCGCCGGCCTTGCGGCAGGCTTCCAGATAAACCAGGCTGGGCTCGGGCCGGGTGAAATCCACCAGCACGCTGCCCGGCTGCAAGGCTGCGTTTGTGTCGGCGCTGATCCTGACGCCGCAGGGCGCGCCGAACAGTTCGCCGGCATCCTTGCCCAGTTGCGGGCAGTCGGCACGGTCGAGCGCGGCCACAAGCTTCAACTCGGGGTCGTTGACGGCCGCTTCCAGCAGTGCGTGGCCCATGCGACCGGAACTCCCGGCAATCACGACATTTACCATCTCTTAGAAACCTATCTTCTCTAACATGCGTTCAAAATAGCTCGGGTCTTCTTCCGGTGGCAGGTCGTCCTCCGGCGTGGGCACGGGCTTCGGTTCCGGCTTGGCTACGGGCTTGGGCGCAGGCTGGGCCGCTGGCTTCGGCGCCGCCTTGGGCGCAGGCACGGCAGCCGGTGCGGCGGCGGGCGCAACAACAGGGGCAGCGGCAGGCGCGGCCTTGGGCGTGGGAGCCGCCTGTGGAGCCGGTTCGGCCTTGGGCGCGGGGACTCGCACCGGCACCGGTTTGACTGACTCCGGCGCGGGCGTGGCGACAGGCGCCGCCTTGGGTTCGGCCTTTGGCGCCTCTGCTGGCGCCGATTGCGGTGCCGGCTCGGCGGCAGGTGCTGCCTGCGGCGCCGGCGCGGTTTGCTTCTCGAAGCTCGGCAGCGGCAATGGGGCGATCGCCGGTGCGCCCTGCGGCGCAGCCCCCGCCGGCGGCGTCTTGCCGATCTCGGCGGCTGACGGGATCACGTCACCACGCACGCTCTTGAGCTTTTCGTTCTCGAATTCCAGCACCACGTTACGCTGCTCGACAATCTTGCCCTGCTTGCGCAACTCGTAGAAGTAATCCCAGCGGTTGGCGTGGAAGCTGTCGGCCAGCAACGGCGTGCCCATGACGAAGCGCACCTGCGCCTTGCTCATGCCCGGACGCAACTGCATCATCATCTTGGGGGTGACGACGTTGCCCTGCTGGATTTCCATGACATAGGGGGTGAAGGAAGGCAGGCTGGAGGAACAGGCAGCGCAGAAAAGTGCCAACAACAGGGTCGCGTTACGCATCGCTTATGACTTTATGACTTTGGCGGAAAATGGCGCTAATATACCACGACATAACGTTGGCCCGACACATCATGAAAGACCCTCAAGACCTCAAGAACGCCGGCCTCAAGGCCACCCTGCCTCGCCTCAAGGTGCTGGGCCTGTTCGAAAGCAGCCAGCAGCGCCATCTCAGCGCGGAGGATGTCTACCGCATACTGTTGACCGGCGGCGAGGATGTCGGCCTGGCCACCGTCTATCGCGTGCTCACCCAGTTCGAGCAGGCCGGGTTGCTGGTGCGCCATCACTTCGAAAGCGGCAAGGCCGTGTTCGAACTCAACCAGGGCGGCCACCACGACCATATCGTCTGCCTGCAGTGCGGGCGCGTGGAAGAGTTCTACGACGAGGAAATCGAGGCGCGCCAGAAAAAAGCCGCCAGCGAGCGCGGCTTCAGCATCCACGACCATTCCCTGCATATCTACGCGGATTGCACCAAGCACCCTTGCCCTTACAAAAGCTGACTACCGGCGTGGCCGCCGCTTCCCGTCTCGATAGCGCCGACCACAGCCGCGACAGCGCCGGCATGACCTACGTCTACCCGGTAGTCTCCCGCCGCGCCGGCGGCGTTTCCATCGGCATCAACCTCAACCCCAATAACGCCTGCAACTGGCGCTGCATCTATTGCCAGGTGCCCGGGTTGACGCGCGGCGCGGCGCCGGCGATTGACCTCCCCTTGCTGGAGCAGGAGCTGCGCACCATGCTCGACGAAGTGGTGAACGGCGATTTCCTGCGGCAGCATGTGGCGGAAGGCGCGCGCCATCTGGAAGACATCGCCTTTTCCGGCAACGGCGAGCCGACCAGCGCAAGCGAGTTCCCCCAGGCCGTGGCGCTGGTCGAAAACGTACTGCGCGACTTCGGTTTGCTGGGCAGGATCAAGCTGCGGCTGATCACCAACGGCAGCCTGCTCGACCGGCCCGGCGTGCCGGAAGGCGTCGCCCACCTGGCGCGCTGCAACGGGGAAGTATGGTTCAAGGTCGACGCGGCAACCGCCACCGGCATCACACGCATCAACGATGTTCACCTCAAGCCGGAAGGCGTGCTGCAACGCCTGCGCGGTTGCGCGCAACGCTGCCCGACCTGGGTGCAGACCTGCGTGTTCGCGCTCGACGGCCGCCCGCCCGACGAGGTGGAAACCCGCGCCTATCTGGACTTGCTGCAACAGGCCGCGGGCGACATCGCCGCCGTCCATCTCTACAGCCTGGCGGGCCCCTCGATGCAGGCCGAAGCCCCACGGCTGGGGCGGCTTCCCGAGGCATGGCTGGAAGCATTGGCGAGCCGCATCCGGCAACTTGGCCTGACCGTACGCGTCAGCCCTTGACCAGCCCGGATATAATGCGCGGAATTCATTTCTTTCAACCGATCCATTTTGCCCAGACTCCCTAGCCTTTCCCCCAGCCCACGCCTCGCGGCCTTGCTGCTGGGCACTCTCGCCGTCGCCGGCTACGCGCCGTTCTACCTGTACCCGCTCTCCGTGCTGGCGCTGGCCGGGCTGTTCCGCCTGTGGCGCGGCGACGCCTCGCCCAGGCAAAGTTTCCTGCTGGGCTATTGCTACGGGCTGGGGCTGTACGGCGCCGGCGTGTCGTGGATCTATGTCAGCCTGCACGATTTCGGCGGCATGTCGCTGCCGCTGGCGGCGCTTGCCACTGCCGCCTTATGCGCCTTCCTGGCGTTGTTCCCGGCCGCCGCCGGCTGGCTGGCCGCGCAGTTCGGCAGCCGTCGCGCCTGGGCCATGCCCGCCGCCTGGGTGCTGACGGAATGGGTGCTCAACTGGATTTTCACCGGCTTCCCGTGGCTGACGCTGGGCTATTCGCAGGTGCCGCACAGCCCGCTGGCCGGGCTCGCCCCGCTGCTCGGCGTGTTCGGCGTTTCGCTGGCCGCAGCTTGCTGCGCCGCGTTGCTGGCGGCGTGGCTGGACGGCCAACCGCGCCGCCCCATCATCATCGCCTTGCTGGCGTTCTGGGTGACGGGTAGCGCGCTCAAGCACATCGAATGGACCCAGCCGCAGGGCGCGCCGATCAGCGTCAGCCTGCTGCAGGGCAACATCCCGCAGGACCTCAAGTGGCAGGCCGAGGCCATCGAAAGCACCCTGCGCACCTACCTCGCCCTCGCCCGCCAGCATCCGGCGCAACTCACCGTGCTGCCGGAAACCGCCGTGCCGCTGCTGCTGCACCATGTCCCGGCCAACTACCTGCAAGCGCTGGCCGAGCCAGCCAGGCAATCCGGCGGCGACCTGCTGCTGGGCGTGGCAGAACAGGTGGGCGACAACTACTACAACAGCATGGTCAGCCTGGGCACTGCCGCCAGCCAGAATTACCGCAAGGTCCACCTGGTGCCGTTCGGCGAATTCATCCCGTTCAAATCAGCCATCGGCTGGATCTATAACGACCTGCTGCACATCCCGCTGGCCGACCTCTCCCCCGGAAAAACCGACCAGCGACCGCTGCAGGTCGCCGGACAGCGCGTGGCGATCAACATCTGCTACGAGGACGTGTTCGGCGAGGAGATCATCCGCCAGCTGCCGCAGGCGACCCTGCTGGTCAACGCCAGCAACGATGCCTGGTATGGCCGCTCCTCGGCGGCGCACCAGCATCTGCAAATCTCGCAGACGCGCGCCCTGGAAAGCGGCCGCATGATGCTGCGCGCCACCAACACCGGCGCCACTGCGATCATCAATCCGCAAGGCGAAGTCGTCGCCGAGGCGCCGCATTTCACCACCGCCGCCCTCACCGGGCAGGCGCAAGGCTATAGCGGCGTGACGCCTTATGTGCACTGGGGAAACTGGCCCGCGATCTCCCTGGTTTTCCTCACACTCGGGGTTTTGTGGCTCCGGAAAAAGAAGTAAAATCAGGCCCTTTTGCAACCTGCTGAATCTTATTCAATGCTCACTTTCCAGCAAATCATTCTGACGCTCCAGCAATACTGGGACAAACAGGGCTGTGCGCTGCTGCAGCCGTACGACATGGAAGTCGGCGCGGGCACCAGCCACACTGCCACCTTCCTGCGCGCCCTCGGCCCGGAGCCGTGGAAGGCGGCCTACGTACAACCCAGCCGCCGCCCCAAGGACGGACGCTACGGCGAGAATCCCAACCGCCTGCAGCACTACTACCAGTACCAGGTCGTGCTGAAGCCGGCACCGGCCAACATCCTGGAGCTTTATCTCGGCTCACTGGAAGCGCTGGGCTTCGACCTCAACAAGAACGACATCCGCTTCGTCGAGGACGACTGGGAAAACCCCACGCTGGGCGCCTGGGGACTGGGCTGGGAAGTGTGGCTGAACGGCATGGAAGTGACGCAGTTCACCTACTTTCAGCAGGTCGGCGGCATCAATTGCAAGCCCATCACCGGCGAGATCACCTATGGCCTGGAGCGCCTGGCCATGTACCTGCAGGGCGTGGACAACGTGTTCGACCTCACTTGGACGGACGGCCTCAAATACCGCGATGTGTATCACCAGAATGAAGTCGAGCAGTCCGCCTACAACTTCGAATACAGCGACGTCGAATTCCTGCTCGGCGCCTTCGGCAGCCATGAGAAGGAAGCAAAACTTCTCATGGAAAACCAGCTGGCGCTGCCCGCCTACGAGCAGGTGCTCAAGGCCGCGCACACCTTCAACCTGCTGGATGCGCGGGGCGCCATCTCCGTCACCGAGCGTGCCGCCTACATTGGCCGCATCCGCAATCTGGCGCGCAGCGTGGCACAGAGCTACCTGGACAGCCGCGCACGGCTTGGCTTTCCGATGGCGCCCAAGGCGTGGTCGGACGAAGTGCTGGCACAGATCGAAAAGAAAGCAGCAGCATGAGCACCAAAAACCTGTTGGTCGAATTGTTCGTCGAGGAACTACCACCCAAGGCGCTGAAAAAGCTGGGCGAGGCGTTTGCCGTCACCCTGTTCGAATCGCTCAAGGCGCAAGGCCTGGCTAACGACGATGCCGAGGTTACCCCTTACGCCTCGCCACGCCGCCTTGCCGCACACATCACCCAGGTCGCCGTGCAAGCCGCCGACAAGGCGGTATCGCAGAAGCTGATGCCGGCCGCCGTCGGCCTGGATGCCAACGGCCAGGCCACCCCTGCCCTGCTGAAGAAACTGGCCGCGCTGGGCGCGGACGAAAGCGCCGTATCCCAGCTCAAGCGCGAAAACGACGGCAAGGCCGACGTGCTGTTCCTGGATGCGGTGCAAACCGGCGCCAGATTGGCCGACGGTCTGCAAAAGGCGCTGGATGAAGCGCTGGCCAGACTGCCCATTCCCAAGGTCATGACTTACCAACTGGACGACGGCTGGAGTTCGGTCAACTTCGTACGCCCGGCGCATGGGCTGGTCGCATTGCACGGCGCGGACGTGGTGCCTATCCATACGTTGGGACTGGCCTCCAGCAACCTGACCCAGGGCCACCGCTTCGAGGCGGCCAAGCACCCGGTCACGCTCAAGGATGCCGACAGCTATGCCGCGCAACTGGAACATGACGGCGCCGTCATCGCCAGATTCGCGGCGCGGCGCGCCGAGATCGCCCGCCAACTGTCGGAGGCAGCCGCCAGGGAAGGCCTGAAACCCATCGACGACGATGCCCTGCTGGACGAAGTCACCGCGCTGGTGGAGCGCCCCAACGTGCTGCTCGGCCAGTTTGAGGCGGCCTTCCTGGAGGTACCGCAGGAGTGCCTGATCCTCACCATGAAGGCCAACCAGAAATACTTCCCGCTGCTGGATGCCAACGGCCGCCTCACCAACAAGTTCCTGCTGGTGTCCAACATCCGCCCGGCCGACCCCAGCGCCGTCATCGGTGGCAATGAAAGAGTCGTTCGCCCGCGCCTGGCCGACGCCAAGTTCTTCTTCGACCAGGACCGCAAGAAGACGCTGGAATCGCGCGTAGAACAACTAGATAAGGTGGTTTATCACAACAAGCTCGGCTCGCAAGGGCTGCGCAACGAACGCGTCAAATGGATTGCTGCGACGCTCGGCGATAGGCTAGGAGGCGAGGCCCTTGCCAGAGCAGCGGTACAGGCTGCGAGTCTTGCAAAAGCTGACCTACTGACTGACATGGTGGGCGAATTCCCGGAACTGCAAGGTGTTATGGGGCGCTACTACGCGCAACACGACGGCCTTGGTAACGATATCGCCTTCGCCATCGAAGATCATTACCGGCCTAGGTTTGCAGGCGACGAATTGCCGCGCAACCCGATCGGCATCGTCGTGGCGCTGGCAGACAAGCTGGAAACACTTACAGGCCTGTTCGGCATTGGCGAGAAACCTAGTGGTGATAAAGATCCGTTTGCCTTGCGTCGTCATGCACTTGGCATCATTCGTATGCTAGTTGAGCGAAACCTGCCACTTGGACTTAACGAGCTATTGGATATTGGCGAGAACTGCTGGCTGATGGGGGCCAACAACCAGCCTGTCCACTCGCTTTTCGCAGATGCGCCCGCCCAACTTGCCGAGTTTATCTATGACCGCCTTGCCGGCAACCTACGCGATCAGGGTTACAGCGTACAGGAAGTCGATGCGGTGCTGGCGCTCCGCCCGCAACGCTTGGGCGATATCGCCAAGCGTTTAGCCGCCGTGCGCGCCTTCGCCGCGCTGTCCGAAGCCGAAAGCCTGGCAGCTGCCAACAAGCGGGTCGGCAATATCCTGAAGAAGGCCGAAGGCACGGTGGAAACCAAGGTAGACGCCGCCCTGCTCAAGGAGACAGCGGAAACGGAGCTATACCAGGCTCTAGCCACCATCAAGCCGCAAGCCGATGCCGGCTTCGAGCGCGGCGACTACACCGTTTCGCTGCAGGCGCTGGCTGCCCTGAAAGCCCCGGTGGACGCCTTCTTCGACAACGTCATGGTCAACGCCGACGACCCCGCCCTGCGCGCCAACCGTCTCGGCCTGCTGGCGACGTTGCACCAGGCCATGAACCGCGTGGCCGATCTTTCCAGGCTGGCAGCATAACCGTGAAACTCGTCATCCTCGACCGCGACGGCGTCATCAACTACGACAGCGCCCAGTTCATCAAGAACCCGGAGGAGTGGATTCCCATCCCCGGCAGCCTGGAAGCCATCGCGCTGCTGAACCAGGCCGGCTTTCGCGTGGCGCTGGCCACCAACCAGTCCGGCATCAGCCGCGGCCTATTCGACATGGCCACCCTCAATGCCATCCACGACAAGATGCACCGTACGCTGGCGCAGTTCGGTGGGCGCATCGACGCGCTGTTCTACTGCCCGCATACCGCCGATGCCGGCTGTGACTGCCGCAAGCCCAGGGCCGGCATGATGGAGGAAATCGGCCGCCGCTTCGCCACCGACCTGGAAGGCGTTCCCAGCGTGGGCGATTCCCTGCGCGACCTGCAGGCCAGCGTCGCCGTCGGCGCCCAGCCCATCCTGGTGCTCACCGGCAAGGGCGAGAGAACCTTCGCGGCCGGCAATTTTCCGGAAAACACCTGGGTTTGCGCCGATCTGATGGAAGCGGCGCAGCGCATTATCGACGAGATGGCATGATCCGGCTGCGCTCGCTCATCTTCAACCTCGGCATGTGGGTCATGGTGATCCCCTACACCCTGCTCGCCCTGCTGCTGCTCCCGATGTCCGCGCCGCGGCGCTCCCGCATCATCGCCGGCTGGGCGCGCTTCGTGGTGCGCTGGCTGGCGCTGACATGCAACGTGCACTACCGCGTCATCGGCCAGGACAACATCCCTCAACACACCTGCGTCATCCTCTCCAAGCACCAGTCGGCCTGGGAAACCATCGCCTTTCAGGCCATCTTCCCGCCGCAGATCTGGGTGCTGAAACGCTCACTGCTGCTGCTGCCGTTTTTCGGCTGGGCGTTGTGGGCGCTCAAATCCATCGCCATCGACCGCTCCGCCGGGCGCGAGGCCTTGAAGCAACTGGTGTCGCAAGGCAAGGATCGGCTCGCACGCGGCCTGTGGGTGGTAGTATTCCCGGAAGGCACGCGCACCGCGCCGGGGCAGAAGGGAAAGTACCACATCGGCGGCGCCTGGCTCGCCACCCACGCCAAGGCGACAGTGGTGCCGGTGGCCCACGATGCCGGCGAATTCTGGCGCAAGAACAGCCTGCTCAAGCACCCCGGCACCATCACCGTCAGCATCGGCCAACCCATCGATGCCACCGGCATGAAACCGGACGACCTGAACAAGCAGGTCGAGGCATGGATCGAAAGGGAAATGCCGCGTCTGAAGGAATATGTCTAGGGCATCGCCGCATTCCCCGCGCTTGCTCAGCATCACAATCGCCGGCAAGCCCCTCCCTTACACCCTCAAGATCAGCGCCCGTCGCCGCACACTGGGCCTGCGCGTCGACCAGCATGGCCTGACGGTGCATATCCCGACACGCGTCCCGCAGCACACCGTCGAAAGCCTGCTGCAAGACAAGGCCGACTGGATCGCCCGCAAACTCGCCGAATGGCAGGAACGGCCCGGCCCGGCTTCCATGGAATGGCAGGACGGCGCTGCGCTGCAACACCTCGGGCAGGAGATCCAACTCGTGCTCCGGCAGGACGCCAGAAACCGCGCCGTGGAATTCGACGGCGCCCGGCTCTATGTCGCCCTGCCCAACCCCGACGACAGCAAAACCGTGCAGCGCAAGGTCGCCCAGTGGTACACCAGACAGGCACGCGCCGACTTTACCCGCCGCATCGAACTCCTCGCCGCCAGACTCGGCGTCCCCACCCCCAAACTGTTCCTCTCCAACTCGCAAACCCGCTGGGGCAGCTGCAACTCAAAAGGCGAAATCCGCCTGCACTGGCGCCTCATCCAGGCCCCGCCCCACATCATCCACTACGTCGTCGCCCACGAACTCGCGCATCTGAAGGAGATGAACCACAGCCCGAAATTCTGGGCGTGGGTGGAGAAACTGTGCCCGGATTACACTTCCGCCAGAAATGAATTGAAGGCTTTGTCGGCGTCACTACATCTGCTCTAGGTCTCAACCCTGCGAGCATGCTAAGATTTTCCCTGCTGCTCACTCACCTCCCTCAACAACAAAGGAAAAAATAATGAATTTCGGTGACGCCATCAAGACCTGCTTCTCCAAATACGCGGACTTCAGCGGCCGTGCCAAACGGCCTGAATTCTGGTGGTTCGTGCTGTTCCTGTTCTTGGTCAGCCTGGTACTGGGGCTGGTAAGCAATACCGTTTCGTTGCTGTTCTCGTTGGGGACGCTGATTCCCTCGCTCGCGGTCGGTGCCCGCCGCCTGCATGACACTAATCGCAGCGGCTGGTGGCAGCTGATCGGGCTGATCCCCGTGATCGGCTGGATCGTGCTGATCGTGTTCTGCGCACAGGAAGGGGAATCCGGGGACAACCAGTACGGCGCTACCCCCGGCAACTGATCGCGACAGATCGCTCGCACAAAAAAGCCGGCATGTGCCGGCTTTTTGCACTTGACCGTCAGCGCAACCGCAACGCGTTGAGCACCACCACCAGCGAACTTACCGACATCCCCAACGCGGCCAGCCAGGGAGAAATAAACCCTGTCGCGGCGAATGGCAACACCACCAGGTTATAGCCCAGCGCCCAAGTGAAATTCTGGTGAATCACGTTCATGCTGAAACGGCTGGTTGCAACGGCGTGGTCGATTTCCAGCAGGTTCTCCGTCAGCAGCACGATGTCTCCGGTGGTGCGCGCCATCTGCGTACCGCTGCCCATGGCAATGGACACCTGCGCGGCAGCCAGTACCGGGGCATCGTTGATGCCATCGCCGACCATGGCGACCACGGCACCGGTTTGCTGCAAACGGCTGACCTCGGAGAGCTTCCGTTCCGGCGACAAGGCGGCCTGCCAGTCGTCCACCCCGAGTTCGCGCGCATGGTGGGCGACCGCCTCGGCATCGTCACCACTGAAGATGGAGACACGGATGCCGCGCGCCTGCAGGAGCGAAACCATCTGTTTGGCCTGCGGACGCGGGGTGTCGGCCAGTACGAAAGCGGCCAGTACGGATTGCGTATCGCACAGCCAGACTACGCTGGCGCCGGTGGGTAGCTCCTGCCCGGCCAGATTGCACTGGCCGGCCAGTTCCGGCCGCAGGGCGACATTGCCCAGGGTATACCGCTGCCCGGTGATGATTCCGGCCACACCCTTGCCCGGCACGTTGCCGCTATCGCTGACCACATGCAGCACTTGCCGCCCTGCGGCCTGCAGAAAACTTTGCGCCAGCGGGTGCTCCGAAGCCTGTTCCAGGCTGGCGGCGATGCGCAGGTATTCTTCCGCCGGAAATTGTGCAACGGGGATGGTGCGCAACAGCACCGGCTTGCCCTGGGTGAGCGTGCCGGTCTTGTCGAAGACAAAGTGGGTCGCCCGCGCCAGCGTTTCCAGTGCGTAGCCGCGCGTGAGCAGCACGCCGCGCTTGACCAGATGCGAGCCGGCGGCGGCGAAGGCGGCTGGAGCGGCTAAAGACAGCGCACAAGGGCAGCTCACCACCAGCACCGCCAGCATGATCTCGAACGCGCGTGGCGGCTCGATAGTCCACCAGACTAGGCCGACCACCGCCACCAGCACCAGCAGCGCATGAGTGAACCAGACCGCGATACGGTCTGCCGCCTGGGCCATGCGGGGCTTTTGCGACTGCGCGCGATCCAGCAGTCGCGCGATGCCGGCCAGCACGGTTTCTTCGCCCACGCCGGTAACGCTGATCAGCAGCGGACTTTCGTAATTGATGCTGCCGGCGAACACGCGGTCGCCCACCTTCTTCGGCAACGGCCGGCTCTCGCCGGTGAGCAGGGACTCGTCGGCGCTGCTTTCACCCTGTTCCACCACGCCATCGGCAGCGATGGTTTCGCCCGGCTTGGCAAGGATCAGGTTGCCGTCATTGAGGTCATGTACCGGCACCAGCACGTTTTGACCTTCTTCGACACGGGTTGCCATGGCCGGCACCAGGCGCAGCAGGTTTTCCGCCGCTTCCACCGACTTCTCGCGGGCGTTGCGTTCCAGGAAGCGCGTCGCCAGCAGGAAGAAAATCAACATGGTGATAGTGTCGTAATACACCACGCCTTGCCCCTGGACGGTGGCCCATACGCTGCCGGCGAATCCGGCCAGGATGCCGAGCGAGATGGGTGTGTCCATGTTGACTTGGCGTACTTTGAACGCGCGCCAGGCCGACTGGTAGAACGGCAGCGCGGAATAAAGCATGGCGGGCGCGGTCAGCAGCAGGCTGAACCAGCGCAGCAGCTGCGCGGTGGAGAATTCCATGCCTTGCGAGGTGCCGGCATATAGCGCCACCGCCAGCATCATCACCTGGCCGCCGGAAATCCCGGCCACCGCCATGCGGCGAATGTCGAGCTTGCGCTGGACCTGGCGGCGTTCTTCCTGCTGCTGGGCGTTGAACGGGTGGGCGTGGTAGCCAAGCTTGCGGATTTCGGCAAGGATGGTGGAAAGCTTGATCTTGTTATCGTCCCAACTGATGCGGGCACGATGGGAGGCGTAATTGACAGCGACTTCATGCACCCCGGGCAGCTGCCTCAAATGGCGTTCGTTAAGCCAGATGCAGGCGGCGCAGGTGATGCCTTCGAGAATCAGCGAGGCTTCCTTGAGGTTTCCGGCGGACTGGTGCACGAAGCTCTTCTGCACCTCCGGGTGATCATACAAGTCGAGCTGGCGCAGTTCCTCCGGCACCAATTCCTCGGCAGTCCTGGGCAGTTCAGTCCGGTAACGATAGTAGTCTTCCAGGCCGTTGGCGACGATGGCTTCGGCCACCGCCTGGCAGCCATGGCAGCACAGGCTGTGACGCTTGCCCAGAATCTCGGCTTGGAAAGGGCTGGCCTCGGCGACCGGCAAGCCGCAGTGGTAGCAGGGCTGATCCGTGCTCATACAGCAAAACGGTCGCTAACGATCGGCGACCTGCACCGGCTGCTGCATCTCGTAAGTATCCTGACCACGCTCGATGAGGAAGCCTGCGACCCAGTTACCGGATGCCGGCAGAGTGACTTGCGTGCCATAGGTGCCGGGGCTGGTCTGTTTCAGCTCCAGTTGAAAGTCATCATCATGCTTGGCAAGCCGCAGCATTTGCAACACCACATGCTCGGCAATGATCGGTTGTCCGCCGGCATCTTGCAGCGTCAGGCTGATCGCGAAGGGTACGCCAGAATGCATGGCCTCCAGGCCGGCGACGCTCACCTGCCATCCGAGCTTGCGCTGCGCTTCGATCCGTTGCTGATGCTCTTCGTACAGCTTGTTTCTGTCATGCGGCAGTGCGCCGGGGAATCTGGTATGCATTACACGGCTGTTGGCGTTCGGCAACACATATTTGGCAATGACGGGAGGCAAGCCGTTGGCGGCAATCGACACAAAAATCGCCATGGCGACCGCCAGCAGGGCAAAAAATGCAATCAGCAACCGTGGCGCCCAGTGCATTTTCTCCTTGCCGCGCTGCATGTTGTTGAAAACACCCAGCACTCCCGCCGTCGCCATGAATACCACCAGATGGATGGCGATGACATCCCCCCCCTGCCCGTGGTTCGCACTGTAACCAAGGTAGATCAGAAAAGGCAGGCTGCCGCCGAGTACGCCACTCCAGTAATTGGAGAGCCCCAGGCGACGCGCCACGAAGAAAATTAAAATGACGGCCAGCAAGCCGCCGAATAGGGTTTCAGTCATTGGTTATAGTTTCCGTTCAGTGTTTTTCGCGTTTGCTGCTGAAGCTGACTTTACGCACCATCTGACCCTCGGGGTCGGATGCTGGCGTGACCACGAATTCGAACTCATGTGTCTGCTCTGCCAGATGTTCTTCGAGGTCAACCTTGGCATTGAGTCGGAGATCCTTGCCCGCGCGCGCGCGAATCTCGCTCACCGCACCCAGATCGAGCGCGGTGGCGGGGATGCCGCGCACTTCTATCTTGTAGGTCTCCTCGTGCTCGGTCTTGTTGACGATATGTAGTTGATAGCGGTTGCGCACGCTTTCGTCGGCAAGCTCCACGAATAGCGGCTGGCGTACCTGCTGGACGCGCAGTTCGGTGTTGGTGCGGGTGGCGACGCTGTATATCAGCGCGCCTATCATGATGAGCAGCGCGGTAGCATAGCCAAGCACTTTGAGGCGCTTCCATTTGAGCTGAGGCTTTTCCGGGTGCGCGCTGTGCAGATTACGTTCCGAATCGTAGCGGATCAGTCCGCGCGGGAAGCCGACTGACTCCATGATGTTGTTGCAGGCGTCGATGCACAGGCCGCAGGAAATACACTGGTACTGCAAACCATTGCGAATGTCGATTCCGGTCGGGCACACCTGCACGCAGAAACCGCAGTCGATACAGTCGCCGTGCCCCATGGCCTGTCGTTCTTCGCGGGTGCGCAGGCCTGGCATAGGCAGAACGCGGCCGGTGGAGCCTTCGCCGCGCCGCGTATCGTAGCTGACCGCGAGGGTGTCGGGCTCGTACATCACGCTCTGGAAACGCGCGTAAGGACAGATATGGAGGCATATCTGCTCGCGCGAAAGCCCGCCTGCCACATACGTGGTAATGGTCAAGGTGATGACCGTAATATAGGCTGCGTCTGCCGCATGCCCGGTGAAAAAGTTTTGCAGCAACTCCGGTGCGTAGGCGAAATAGGCAACGAAGCTGAACCCGGTCCAGAAGGAAATCAGGATCATGAAGAAATGTGATGATCCGACCTTGAGGACTTTCTCCATGTTCCATGGCTGCTTGTAGAGCCGCATTCTGGCCGGCCGCTCGCCCTGGATCATATGCTCGATCAACATGAACATATCCGCCCACAGCGTCTGGAAACAGAAATAGCCGCACCAGGCACGCCCTACCAGGCCAGTCACGAAAAACAGCAGGGCGGCAGCGATGAACAGCAGCATGGACAGCCAGAAAATATCCTGCGGATACACTACCAGGTTGAAAATGAAAAACCGCCGTGAACCCAGATCAAACAACACCGCCTGATTTGCAGCACTGACACGCTCCCACGGCAGCCAGGGCAAGGCGAAAAACACGCTGTAGGCCAGCACCAGAATGCCAGTCTTGAAATTACGGAATTTCCCTTCGACGGAACGCACGAAAATCGGGATGTGCTTCTGGAAAAGCGGCGATGCTTTATCTGCTGCGGTCATTTTTACCTGACGACGATGTACAAAAAACAAAGTTCAAAAGAACAAAGGCTCACGTTTAAGCGCGAGCCTTTGTACTGGTTCAAACTGACGGTATAACTATAGCTTACTTGCCGCCACCGAGGCTATCGTGCACATACACGGTCAGCAATTTGATCTGCTCGGGCTTGAGGCGTCCGCTCCATGGCGGCATCTTGCCACGGCTCATGCCGCCGGTGATAAGGGCGTCAACCACCTGCAGCTTGCCTTCGGCAGTGGTCTGTCCGGGCACGTCGGCCCACAGCCAGATCTTGTCGGTCAGGTTGGCTGAACCGAGGTCAGGATTGCCCTGCCCCTCGGCACCGTGGCAGACCATGCAACCACCTTCGTTGTGGAAGATTGCATCGCCAGACTTGGCGGCCGTGGCATCATGCGGCTCGCCGGACAGGCTCAGCACATAGTTGGCGACCTGAACGATCTTGTCATCCGGCAACACGCCCTTGAACGCAGGCATCACACCGTTGCGTCCGCCGGTGATGGTTTCCTGGACTTTCTCGTGCGTACCACCGTAGATCCAGCTATCGTCCACCAGGTTGGGCGCCAATCCAAGCTTGCCCTGCCCCCCCGCCTGGTGACAGGCGGCACAGTTGTCGGCGAACAGGATCTTTCCGGCGGAATTGACGAACTGCATCAACTCGGCGTCCTTGGAAAGATCCTCATACGACATGGCGGCCACCTTCGTGAAGTATTCGCCCTGCTTGGCCTGTGCCTCGTTCATCTCGGCCATTAACTTGGCACGCATATTCCAGTGTGTAGTAACCTGCTCACCCTTGTTGTTGGTGTAGGTGATGGTGTCCAAGCCCTTGGTAAAGCTCTTCCCGATTGGCCAAGCCGGATACAGTGCCCAGTAGATAACGGCAAATATGATTGTGATATAGAACGTCCACAACCACCATTGCGGCAACGGGTTGGTCAGCTCCTGTAGATCGCCGTCCCAGACGTGCCCTGTCGTTTTGTTGCTATTGTCATGCCCCATGATTAATTTTCCTTCCTGTCTTGGTTCTCATCGTGGAACGGTATGTTCTTGTAACTCTCCAGCCGTGCGCCGCGCTTCCC
>DAOMFG010000009.1:0-16152 GCA_035429685.1 Methylophilaceae bacterium
TCACCGCCAGCACCGGCCCGAAGATTTCTTCCTGGAAGATGCGCATCTTGTTGTGACCCTTGAACAGGGTCGGCTGGATGTAATAGCCATCAGCCAGTTCCCCAGAGAGACGTGCACGTGCGCCGCCAGCAAGGAGCTGAGCGCCTTCCTGCTTGCCAAGATCCAGATAGGACTCGATCTTGGCAACCTGTACGTCGGACGCCTGCGCGCCAATCATGGTGTCGGTATCGAGCGGGTTACCCTGTTTGATGGCAGCGACGCGCGGTAGCACGCGCTCCATAAACTTGTCGTAGACGGACTCCTGGATCAGTGCACGTGACGGGCAGGTGCAGACTTCGCCCTGATTGAAAGCAAACAGCACCAGACCTTCAACCGCCTTGTCGAAGAAGTCGTCGTCTGCCTGGGCAATGTCTTCAAAGAACACATTTGGTGACTTGCCGCCAAGCTCCAGTGTGGCCGGGATCAGGCTATTGGCCGCAGCCTGGGCAATGACGCGTCCCGTCGCGGTGGATCCGGTAAACGCAATCTTGGCGATGCGGGAACTGGTTGCCAGAGGCATGCCGACTTCCCGGCCATAGCCGTTGACGATATTCAGCACGCCCGGCGGCAGCAGGTCAGCGATCAGCTCGGCCAGAACCAGGATGCTGATCGGGGTGGATTCGGCGGGCTTCAACACCACGCAGTTGCCTGCGCCAATGGCAGGAGCCAGTTTCCAGGCCGCCATCAGCAGCGGGAAGTTCCAAGGGATGATCTGGCCAACAACGCCAAGCGGCTCATGGAAGTGGTAGGCGACGGTAGTTTCGTCGAGTTCGCTCAGGGTGCCTTCCTGCGCGCGCAGACAGCCG
This sequence comes from Methylophilaceae bacterium, assembly GCA_035429685.1. GTDB lineage: Bacteria > Pseudomonadota > Gammaproteobacteria > Burkholderiales > Methylophilaceae > DAOMFG01. Next base: position 846 of record DAOMFG010000009.1, read on the forward strand.
GCGAAATAACGGAAGTGGTCTATGCTGAGCGGTACGTCGGCGTTCAGGGTTTCACGGATGGGTTTGCCGTTGTCCACGGTTTCGGCGTAGGCCAGCAATTCCAGGTTGGCTTCCATGCGATCGGCAATCTTGAGCAGCAGATTGGCGCGTTCGGCAATCGCGGTGCGTCCCCATTTGTCGGCAACAGCATGGGCTGCATCGAGCGCCAGTTCAACGTCCTCTGCACCAGAACGTGCGGCCTTGGTATAGGGCTTGCCGGTGATAGGCGTAATGACGTCGAAGTATTCGCCTTTTACCGGGGCAACCCAGTTGCCGCCGATAAAGTTGTCATATTTGGCTTTGTATTGCAGTTTGGCGTCGGCCTGGCCTGGAAATGCGTAAATCATGGTATCTCCTGAATATTTTATAGAGGTTGCGGCGGCAGCTTGACCTTACGTAATACATAAGTGTATATAGTGCCTATACTTGGATAGCAGCATTCGTGCCTGTGCCGGATATTTTTATAACTCAATGATAAATAATGGTTATTTATTAGGCCAAGCGCCACGATATTTTTCAATATTCTCACCATGGAACACTGTTGGTGTATCATCATGAGACGCTTTAGACCCCTAAACTGAGTTACCCGCCCCATGCCTAGCTCCACCCACCTGAATCGCATAAAAACTGCTCGTGCGCAGCTGCTCGACAGCGGTGTGGTGGCAGATGGCCTGCTGCCGAAGCCGATCGAACGTTCCTGGTCGCGCTGCGCAAGCACGGGACGGTCACTGGAATTGAATCTTCACATTACCCCTCTGACGCAGCGTGAGCTGGACACGGTCAGGGAGAAAAACTCTAGCTTGCTGCATCAAGCCATGCCGGAAATGGAGAATCTGCAATCACAGATGATCGGCACCCAGAGCATGGTGATCCTGACTGACGCACACGGCACGATTCTGCACGCACTGGGCGATGACGATTTCATCACCAAGGCGCAGCGCGTAGCGTTGCAACCGGGCGTTTCCTGGAGCGAAGAAAACACCGGCACCAATGCGATTGGAACCGCGCTGGTCGAGCAGGCGCCAGTGTTTGTCATGGGTGCCGAGCACTATTTCAGCCAGAACGCTTTTCTGAACTGCTCCGCCTCACCCATTCTTGATCCACACGGCCAGACCATCGGGGTATTGGACGTTTCCGGCGATTACCGCCAGCCGCAGGCGCACACCATGGCGCTGGTGCGCATGTCAGCACAGATGATCGAGAATCGCCTGTTCAGCGCCGAGTTCGCACGCGACATTACCTTGCATTTCCATATGCGCCCCGAGTTCATCGGCACCCTGTGGGAAGGCATTGCCGTGTTTTCACTGGACGGCCGCCTGCTGGCCATCAATCGGTGTGGTAACGCCCAGCTTGGCCTGAGCCACATCGAGGCGGGATGCCTGGCATTTGACGACCTGTTCGATAGCACTTTGGTATCCTTGCTCAGTGCTGCCAGGCACCGGCTACCCCATGGCACGCCGCTTAGGACTCAGTCCGGACGGCAGATCTGCGTCAAGGTAGAGCCAGGCATTTCCCTCAGCGCCCGGACTGGCAACGACAGGCCCAGGGAAATACAGGCCCCAAACCGCGGAACAGCACTAAACCACGACTTGCTGGAACGTCTGGATACCGGCGACCAGCAAATGCGCAGTGTGATTGGCCGTATCAAAAAAGTCCTGCTGCGTGACATTCCCATCCTGATCGAGGGAGAGACCGGCACCGGCAAGGAACTACTGGCGAAGGCCGTCCACCAGGCGTCGGGCCGCAAGGGCATGTTCGTCGCCATCAATTGCGCGTCCATCCCGGAAGGCTTGATCGAAGCCGAGCTTTTCGGTTACGAAGAAGGCGCTTTCACCGGCGCTAAGCGCAGCGGGGTGCCCGGTAAAATCATGCAGGCCAATGGCGGTACGCTGTTTCTCGATGAAATCGGCGAAATGCCTTTGCCCTTGCAGGCCAGATTGCTGCGCGTGCTGCAAGAGCGCGAGATCGTGCCGCTGGGTAGCGCAAAGGGTACACCCGTGGACATCGCCGTCATTTCTGCGACCAACCGAAAATTACGCGAGCGCGTCGAAGCCGGCGACTTCCGGGAAGACCTTTACTATCGCTTGAACGGCCTGCGCGTGGGCCTGCCGCCGCTACGCGAACGCAATGACCTGGATGGCCTGGTTTCCCGGATACTGCGAGAAGAATGCGACAGCCCAGTCTCGCTGCATCGCGAGACGGCCACCCTGTTCAGCCGGCACCCATGGCGCGGAAATGTGCGGCAGCTCAGGAATATCTTGCGTACCGCCCTGGCATTTGTCGATGAAGACCATGTCATCAGGATACCGCACCTCCCGGAAGACTTCATCGAGGAACTCCACACCAGCAGACCGGCTTCTTTCCCGCCCCAGCCAAAAAACATGGCTCGCATCGCAGATGCGGAAACTGACCTGATCAGGCAGGCGCTGAAAGATCACGCAGGCAATATGTCGCAAGCGGCAAAGCACCTTGGCATCAGCCGTGCCACCTTGTATCGCAAGGTCCAAAAGCTGAAACAATCCCGGTAAAATCGCCCGCCACGTTCAACCCCTTTTCTCGCACCCAATAAAACCACACTGCCAAGATCGTTGACGATATTGGCTTTAAGGCTATATTCTTGTGCGTATAACGTTTTGCCCCTGATGGGCCATTTTTTTGCGGATCGATATATACGACAGGATATAGAGATAGCGCAGCAAGCGAGGAAATCATGACCCTGCCAGACAGGACAGAAAAGGCGATCCAGGCAGCGATCTCCAGCAACAAGGACAAGCCAGGCGCACTACTGCCGATACTGCACAACATTCAGGATGATCTCGGCCACATCCCGCCCGAAGCCGTGCCGGTGATCGCCGGTGAACTCAATCTGTCGCGCGCCGAGGTGCATGGCGTCATTAGCTTCTATCATTACTTTCGCCAGACTCCGCCGGGACGGCACACCCTGCAAATCTGCCGGGCCGAGTCCTGCCAGGCCATGGGCAGCGAGGCGCTGACCGAGCGCGCAAAACAATGTCTGGGCATAGATTTTCACGGCACCACCAGCGACCAGGAATTCTCCTTGGAGCCGGTTTACTGCCTAGGCAATTGCGCCTGCTCCCCGGCTGTCATGCTGGACGACGAGGTTTACGGCCGCGTCACCCCGGAACGACTTGAACAACTGCTGGCCCAGGCGAGGAGAGGGCAATAATGAGCATCAAGGTCTATGTCCCGCGCGACTCCAGCGCGCTTTCACTGGGCGCCAACAAAGTGGCGATGACCATCGTGGTCGAGGCCGCCAAGCGTGGCGCCAGCATCGAGATCGTGCGCAACGGCTCGCGCGGCCTGTTCTGGCTGGAACCTCTGGTCGAGGTCGCCACGCCGCAGGGACGCATCGCCTACGGCCCGGTCAATCCAGCAGACGTGCCTAGCCTGTTCGAATGCAATTTTCTCTATGGCGGCGAGCACCATTTGCGGCTGGGGCCGACGGAAGACATCCCTTACCTGAAAAATCAGGAGCGGCTGACCTTCGCCCGCGTTGGCATCACCGATCCGGTTTCGTTGCAGGACTACCTGGCCCATGACGGCTACCGGGGCCTCAAGCATGCATTGGGCATGGATGGCGCCGCCATCGTCAAAGAGGTGACCGATTCCGGCCTACGCGGGCGCGGCGGCGCGGCCTTCCCCACCGGCATCAAGTGGAATACGGTTCTGAACACGGCGGCCGACCAGAAATACATCGTATGCAATGCCGACGAGGGTGATTCCGGCACCTACTCCGACCGCATGATTATGGAAGGCGACCCGTTCGTGCTGATCGAAGGCATGACCATCGCCGGCATCGCGGTGGGCGCCATGCAGGGCTACATCTACCTGCGCTCGGAATACCCGCATGCCCTGCAAGTGCTGAACGAGGCCATCGCCATAACCACTGCCAATAACTATCTGGGCGAAGATATTCTGGGCAGCGGCAAAACTTTCCACCTCGAAGTGCGGCGCGGCGCCGGGGCTTACGTCTGCGGCGAGGAAACCTCGCTACTGGAAAGCCTGGAAGGCAAGCGCGGCATCGTGCGCTTCAAGCCGCCGCTGCCGGCCATCGAAGGCCTGTTCGGCAAGCCCACCATTATCAACAACGTCATCTCGCTGGCCTCGGTGCCCATCATCCTGGGCAAGGGCGGCGCGTTCTACCGCGACTATGGCATGGGCCGCTCGCGCGGCACGCTGCCGATCCAGCTAGCCGGCAACCTCAAGCATTGCGGGCTGGTAGAAAAGGCCTTCGGCGCCACGCTAAGAGAGTTGCTGTATGACTACGGCGGCGGTTCCGCCACTGGCAGGCCCATCCGCGCGGTGCAGGTCGGCGGCCCGCTCGGCGCCTATCTGCCGGAATCGCAGTTCGACACCCCGCTGGATTATGAAGCCTTCAGCAATATCTGGGCGGTGCTCGGCCACGGCGGCATCGTGGCGTTCGACGATACGGCGGATATGGCGAAAATGGCGCGCTACGCCATGGAATTCTGCGCCATCGAATCCTGCGGCAAGTGCACGCCCTGCCGCATCGGTTCGACGCGCGGGGTGGAGGTCATGGACAAGATCATCGCCGACAAGGATCGTGCCGCCAACATCGCCTTGTTGCGCGACCTCAACGACACCATGCTCAACGGCTCGCTGTGCGCAATGGGCGGCATGACACCCTACCCGGTGCTGTCGGCGCTCAACCATTTCCCGCAGGATTTCGGCCTGCAACAAAAGCAGCAGGCTGCGTAAGGAGAAACATCATGGCATGTCAATGCGGTCAAGGCGGGTGCGACACCGACTACGGCACCCCGGCAAGAGTTTCCGAACAACTGGTGACACTGGAAATCGACGGCATCGAGGTGAGCGTGCCGCAAGGTACCTCGCTGATGCGCGCGGCGGCGGAAGCGGGCATCCAGGTTCCCAAGCTGTGTGCCACCGACAGCCTGGAGCCGTTCGGCTCCTGCCGCCTGTGTCTCGTCGAGGTGGAAGGACGGCGCGGCTATCCGGCATCCTGCACCACCCCCGCCGACAACGGGATGAAAGTACGCACGCAGACCGACAAGCTGGCCGACATCCGGCGCGGGGTGATGGAACTGTATATCTCCGACCACCCACTGGACTGCCTGACCTGCGCCGCCAACGGCAACTGCGAGTTGCAGGACATGGCCGGCGCAGTCGGCCTGCGCGAGGTGCGCTACGGCTACGATGGCGAAAACCACCTCAAGGACATCAAGGACGAATCCAATCCCTATTTTACCTACGACCCCAGCAAGTGCATCGTCTGCAACCGCTGCGTGCGCGCCTGCGAGGAAACCCAGGGCACGTTCGCGCTGACCATCGACGGGCGCGGCTTCGAATCGCGCGTGTCGGCGGGGCAAACGGAGCCCTTCTTGGAATCGGAATGCGTCTCCTGCGGCGCCTGCGTGCAGGCCTGCCCGACCGCCACCCTGACGGAAAAATCCGTCATCCAGTTCGGCCAAGCCGAACACAGCATCACCACCACCTGCGCCTATTGCGGCGTGGGCTGCTCGTTCAAGGCCGAGATGCAGGGCAACCGCGTGGTACGCATGGTGCCGGACAAGAATGGCCAGGCCAACCACGGACACTCTTGCGTCAAGGGCCGCTTCGCCTGGGGCTATGCCACCCACCCGGATCGCATCACCAAGCCGATGATCCGAGACAACATCAGCGACCCATGGAAAGAGGTGAGCTGGCAGGAGGCAGTAGATTTCGCCGCGCGCCGCTTCCGCGAAATCCAGGCCAAACACGGCCGCGCATCGGTAGGCAGCATCACCTCCTCGCGCTGCACCAACGAGGAGACCTATCTGGTGCAGAAACTGGTGCGCGCCGCCTTCGGCAACAACAATGTCGACACTTGCGCCCGCGTCTGCCATTCGCCGACTGGCTATGGGCTGAAACAGACCTTGGGCGAATCCGCCGGCACCCAGACCTTCGACTCGGTGATGCAGGCCGATGTCGTCATGGTGATCGGCGCCAATCCCACCGACGGCCACCCGGTATTCGGCTCGCAGCTCAAGCGCCGCCTGCGTGAAGGCGCCAAGTTGATCGTGGTCGATCCGCGTGCCATCGACCTCGTGCAATCGCCGCATATCAAGGCGGATTACCATCTCAAGCTGCGTCCTGGCACCAACGTGGCCATCGCCAACGCCTTGGCCTACGTCATCGTCACCGAAGGGCTGGCCGACGATGCCTTTGCCGCCGCGCGCTGCGACACGCGCGAATATGCGGCATGGAAAGAGTTCATCTCGCGCCCGCACCACTCTCCGGAAGCGCTGCAAGCCGAAACCGGCGTGCCGGCGGAGCTGGTGCGTGGCGCCGCTCGCCTGTACGCGAGCGCCAATAACGCCGCCATCTACTACGGCCTGGGCGTGACCGAGCACAGCCAAGGCTCGACTATGGTCATGGCTATCGCCAACCTCGCCATGGCCACCGGCAACATCGGCCGGCTGGGTGTGGGTGTCAACCCGCTACGTGGGCAAAACAACGTGCAGGGCTCCTGCGACATGGGCTCCTTCCCGCACGAACTGCCAGGTTACCGCCATGTTTCCGACAGTGCCGCGCGCGGCTGGTTCGAAGCGGCGTGGGACGTCAAGCTGGACCACGAACCCGGTCTGCGCATCCCCAATATGTTCGAAGCGGCGCTGGACGGCAGCTACAAGGGCATCTACGTCGAGGGCGAAGACATCGCCCAGTCCGACCCCAACACGCAGCACGTCACCGCGGCACTGGAAGCCATGGAGTGCGTGGTGGTGCAAGACCTGTTCCTCAACGAGACTGCCAAGTTCGCCCATGTATTCTTCCCCGGCGCTTCGTTCCTGGAAAAGGACGGCACCTTTACCAACGCCGAGCGGCGCATTTCGCCGGTACGCAAGGTGATGCCGCCGCTGGCCGGAAAGGCTGACTGGGAAGTGACGCAGATGCTGTCCAATGCGCTGGGCTACCCCATGAATTACAACCACCCGTCCGAGATCATGGACGAAATCGCGCGCCTGACACCGACTTTCCACAGCGTCAGTTATGCCAGGATTGATGAACTGGGCAGCATCCAGTGGCCATGCAACGAACAGGCGCCGGACGGTACGCCCATCATGCACGTCGAGCAGTTCGTACGCGGCAAGGGCAAGTTCATGTTCACCGAATACGTGCCGACGGATGAAAAGGTGACGCATAAATTCCCGCTCATCCTGACAACAGGCCGCATTCTGGCGCATTACAACGTCGGTGCGCAGACCCGCCGCACCGCCAACACCGCCTGGCACCCGGAAGACATTCTGGAAATCCACCCCCACGACGCCGAGGAGCGCGGCATCGCCGATGGCGACTGGGTGGGCATCCAGAGCCGCGCCGGGGAGACCGTGCTGCACGCCAGAATTTCCATCCGCATGCAGCCGGGCGTGGTCTACACCACCTTCCACCATCCGTTCTCCGGCGCCAACGTCATCACCACCGACAATTCCGACTGGGCCACCAACTGCCCGGAATATAAGGTGACCGCTGTGCAGGTGGTGAAGGTGACACAACCTTCCGAATGGCAGAAGCGCTACCGTCAGTTCAGCGAACACCAGCAGGAACTGTTGCAACAGCGCGCAGTGGTAAAGACGCAGTAAATGAGTACGGCACCGCTGTCCTGCGAGCCGCCGATGGAAGCCGAGTTCGCCAGCCATACCCGCCGCACCGTGAAGCGCTGGCGAGGCGGGGCTTGGGTACACGCCATCGACCAGGTGGCCGAGGAAGTACCGGTGGCCATGGTCTACAACGGCATTTCGCATGCGGTCATGCTGGCCACCCCTGTCGGACTGGAAGCCTTCGGCTTGGGTTTCAGCCTGTCCGAAGGCATCCTGCACGGCCGCGGTGAGCTCTACGATCTGGAAGTGGTGCGGCGCAGGGAAGGTATCGAGCTGCAAATGACCATCGCTACCGAACGTTTTGCCGAACTCAAGCAACGGCGGCGCAACCTGGCTGGCCGAACCGGCTGCGGCCTGTGCGGCACTGAAAGCCTGCAACAGGTGTTCCGCCACCCCCAGCCAGTGCCGGGCGGCGATCTGCACATGACGCCACAAGCCATCCATGCCGTCTTCCGCGAACTGGTGCCGACACAGACACTACAATCACTCACCGGCGCCGCTCACGCGGCCGCCTGGGTATCACGGCAGGGTGAATTGCTGCACGTGGAGGAAGACATCGGGAGGCACAACGCACTAGACAAACTGATCGGCGCCCTGGCGGCAAAGAGCCTGCCTTTCGATCAGGGCTGCGCCATCGTCACCAGTCGCGCCAGCTACGAAATGGTACAGAAGGCGGCCACCGTCGGCATACCCTTGCTGGCCGCCATCTCCGCCCCGACCGGGTTGGCCATCCAACTCGCCGAACACTGTGGCGTCACCCTGCTGGGCTTCGTCCGTCGTGACAGCCACGTGGTCTACGCCCACCCGCAACGACTCAAATAACCTGGGAAATCTGCATGGACATCCATCACCTCGTCAAAATGGCCAATCAGATCGGCCAGTTCTTCGAATCCGAACCCGACCAGCAGCAAGCGGTGCAGGATATCGCCACCCACATCAAGCGCTTCTGGGATCCGCGCATGCGCAAGACCCTCATCGGCCACATCGAAAACGGCGGCGCAGGGTTGCTGCCCATTGTGATGAAGTCCCTTCAGGAAAACCAGGAATCGCTGGTCTAGTTCGTATTTCCTGCATGGCGCTTTACGCAACCCGTGTATGTGATGCTCCACTTATGGCATCATGCCGTAACTTTAAAAACAGGCTCACCCTTTGAAAATCGTTTTAGTCTGGCGCTGGCCAGTGCGGCTGATGCACTGGGGCATGGTGGCGGCATTCAGCGTAGCCATGTGGTACCGCGATTCCATCATGGACCAGTTGTTTCACGTCTACGCCGGCTACGCCATGGCGGCCATCCTGTTCGCCCGTATTATTTATGGTTTTGCGGCGCGCGACTTGGCGGCATTTCGCCGCTTCCCTCCTGCGCCAATCAAAGGGGCAAAATACGCTTTCGACCTGATTCGCGGCAAAGCCAGGAACTATCTGGGCCACAATCCGGCCGGGGCGCTGGCGATCTACGGCATGCTGCTGCTGGGTCTGGCAACGGTCGGCACCGGCTACTGGGCATTCGAGTATGACAACGAACTGGCCAAGACCTGGCACCACCATTTTGCCTACACCTGGTTCTGGCTGATCTGCCTGCACCTGTTCGGCGTGCTGATGGGCAGCCTGGCGCACAAGGAGTTCCTGGTATGGGCCATGATCACCGGTTGCAAGACCCGGCGCAGCATCAGCCAGCCGTTCTCACTGCAAGCAGTGGGTATCACCTTGCTGATCATTTTCCTGCACCTGCTCAACCTGATTGTCATCCTTTTTGGCGGGAAGGGCTTCATCAACCGGAAGTAAGGCCTGACCCGTTGGTGCGCTGCGATCAGGGACACCAGCCCTCTAAGCCGTCACCCGCCCCTGCTCCAATCGCATCTTCACCACATCTTCCAGCTTCATCAGGTCGTGATCGTGGGTGGCGATCAGGACGCAGTTGTTGGCGTCGCGCATGTGGCGAATCAGTTCAGCGACCTGCTCGCGCGCGGCGTCGTCCAGGTTGGCGGTAGGCTCGTCCAACAGCAACAGCTCCGGCTTCAGCACCCGCGCGCGCGCCAGTGCCACGCGCTGCTTTTCGCCGCCGGAAAGACGGTACGGTGGCACTTCGGCCAAGTGTTCGAGGTTGGCCCAGGCCATTTCAACCCGCACCCGCGCTTCGCGCTCGCTTTTTGGCAGGCCGCTGAGGCCGTAGCCGATGTTGTCCGCCACGCTGGTGTTGAACACGTAGGAGTGCTGGTGCACGTAGATCATGCGCGGCGCCAGCCGAGCGCGCGCCGGAGCCTCGTCATAACGCACGCCATCAAACGTGAAATTTCCGGCCTGCGCCCGTTCCAGGCCTGCCAGGATGCGCAGCAGAGTGGTCTTGCCGACGCCGTTGTCGCCCATCAGCAAATAGCTTGTGCCGCGTTGCAACTCCAAGCATTTAATGTCGAGCAGGGTACGGTCACCATAGGCCTTGCGCAGTCCCTCTATGGAAAGTAACGGGGTCACTTGATCTCCCCTTTGCCCTGCAGGAAGGCAATACCAAAATTCACACCCAGCGCCAGCGCCACCAGCACCACGCCCAGCGCGATGCCTTGGGCGAACTCGCCCTTGCTGGTTTCCAGGGCAATGGCGGTGGTGATGTTGCGCGTCACGCCGGCGATGTTGCCGCCGACCATCATGGCGCAGCCGATTTCCGACAGCACGCGGCCGAAACCGGCAGCAATCGCCGCCATCACCGCGAACCGCGCTTCCAGCAATACGGTGAACGAGGCGCGTAGCGGCGAGGCTCCCAAAGTACGCGCCGTTTCCGACACGCGGGCATCGATGCCCTGCACCGCGCTCAGGGTCATGGCGGTGAGGATGGGAAAGGCCAGCAGCGCCTGGCCGATGACCATACCCTGCTGGGTGAACAGCAGTTCGAAGCTGCCCATTGGCCCGTTGCGCGTCAGCAGCAGGTAGACGATCAGCCCCACGACCACCGTAGGCAGGGCGAGCAGGGTCTGCATCAGCACGATCAAGGCGCGTCGGCCGGGAAATTGCAGTGTGGCCAGCCCGAACCCGGCCACGATGGCCAGCGGGGTAACGGCCAGCAGCGCCAGCAAGGCAACGCGCAGCGACACCCAGACGATGCCCCAGATAGTGAGATCGCCTTCCAGCAGCCAGCGGAACGCTTGCAGCGTCGCTTCGGTTAGCCCCATGTAGATTATTTCGCGTCAGGGATGAACAACTGCTCGCCCCCCACCTTGAAGTCGGCGATCAGCCTCTGCCCTTCGGCCGAGGTGATCCAGTCGGTCAGCGCCTTCGCGCCCTGATAGTTGGCACTGGGATATTTCTTAGGATTGACTGCGATGATGCCATAGGGGTTGAACATACGGGGATCGCCCTGTACCAGCATGGGCAGACCGATCTTTTCACGGTAGGCGATCCAGGTGCCACGATCGGTCAGGGTGTAGGCGCGCATTTCGCCCGACATCATCAGCACCTCGCCCATGCCCTGTCCGGCAGAAAAATACCAGGGCAGCCCGGCCGGGTTGATATCGAGCGCCTTCCAGTAACTTTTTTCCATCTGGTCGGTGCCGGAGTCATCGCCGCGCGAGACAAACTTCCATTTGGCATCGGCAATCTTTTTCATCGCCGCGAGCACATCTTTCTCTCCCCGGATTCTTGCCGGATCGTTGTTTGGCCCGACGAGAACAAAATCGTTGTACATCACGTCCCGGCGATCAACACCGTAGCCAGCGGCGACAAAGGCATCTTCCGCCGGGCGGGCATGCACCAGCACCACGTCCACATTGCCGTCCTCACCCAGCTTGAGCGCCTTACCGGTGCCGACGGCGATGACGTTGACCTTGCAACCGCATTTGACCTCGAATTTAGGCAGCAGGTAATCGAGCAAGCCGGTGTTGGCAGTGCTGGTCGTGGTAGCCAGGCGGATCGCCTTAGAGGAGCCGGCACCTGCAGGAAAGGAAATGAGGGCGGAGAACACCACTACCGCCCATAGTTGCATCGTACGCTTGATCATGTGGGTTGGTCTCGCTTAGAAGTCAAATTGTGTACGCAGGACAAGATCATTTTCAAAATCCTGGGTCCTGCCGTTGAATGTAACGGGGTCATCAAAGCTGGTGTGGATATAGTTGAGCATGATGCGGGCATTCGGATTCAATATCCACTTCACGCCCGTAGTCCACGCATCCGCCTGGCTGGTATAGCAGGTGTTGGTGCTGACCGCAGCCGGGTTACTGGAACCGCATCCCTTTGTACCCGTAGTGTTCGCTAACATGCTGACCGAACTGCCCGAGGGCTTATTCGCAAAATCGGAAGCGTCGAACTTGCTGTAGCGCAGGCCGAATTCGATCGCGCCCCAGCCATCCTTGCCAAAAGTCAGGTTGTTTTTCGGGCTCATACGGCCGAATACACCGCTCTTGTAGTTATCCGCATAGCTCTCACCAGTCAACATCCAGTTCAGGTCCACGTACCAGTTGTTAATGTCATTGTCGTAGTGATAGGTGCTGCTGCCGGAATTCCATTTGCCATCGAAATTGGCGTGGATGTATTCGGATTGCAGCTTGACCGGGCCATAGGTCAGCGCGGTTTCAAACCCCAGGCGTGTCCGGTCGCTATTGCCGTGCATGCCGTTGGTCGTACTGAAGAACTTCACCCCCATGCCTTCGGTTTGCTGGGAGATCAGCCCCGTGTTGCTACAGGGATTGGGCCCGCTGCTGCAACTGGTATCGAAGCCGAGGTTGCCGGTACTCGCGGAAGTCCCGACATGCAGCACCGCATTCTTGATGTCGGCCAACTGGGCAAAGTTGGCATTGATACGCGCACCGGTGTCCTTCTGGTTATTGAAGTCGTTGGCGTTCATGCCAGTCCCGTTGACCGCGTAGATATTGTAATTCACCCCAGGAACCGGGTCGCCGAACACCATTACGCCACGGTCATAAGTGGAATTGAAGATGGTACCGTTGTTGGTGGCCAAAGAGAGTTCCGTGAAGTCGGTGAAATTGGTACTCTCAGCGCGCTCCAGGCCAAAGAATGGCTTGAACTGGCCCAACCGGATGTTGGCCTCTTTCCAGTGGCCGTAATTCAGGTAGGCGTAAGTCAGGCCGGTGGTGGCTGAACTATTGTTGTTGTACGAAGTAGCGGAGGCGCTCGGCACATTGGCGTATTCGCCTTCGACGCGAATTGAGTAATCCTTGAGGAAGGTGAAAGTACCCCCAAAACGTGCGCGGCGTATGCTGAAGGTATCGCTTTGCCATTCACTGGGATTGTAGTCGCGGTAATCCGCCTGCACGCGGCCGTTCAGCTGCAGTTTCCAGTTGCCACTGCCGTCGTCGAATACCAGACCATCCTTGAATGCGGCATACACCGGGCTGCCAGTGCTCTTGCCCTTTTCCTTGACCTTCTCCTCCTTGCCGTTCGCCATCTGCTGCTGCATGGCCTTGAGCTCCTCGGCCATCACCTGCAATTGCTTGTTCTGCTCTTCACGCTGCACCTGCATTTGCTGCATTATTTTTTCCAACTGCTGGATGCGGACCGCCGGATCCAGCAGCTCCTCAGCGTAAGCGCCGCTTGAAACGGCAGCAAGCACCAGTGCGGCCAGCTTGCGTTTATTTCCCCCAATTGCTTGATTCATGATTCCTCCCTTCGAGTGTTGCTGAAAGACGCCAGCATATTGAAATATTTTTTGGAATATATCGCACAATGTATTTTATTGGATACAACGGAAAGGCGACAACATTGCTGGAAAGAATGTAAATCGATAGGTGAAGGGCGAAACAGGTTACCGCTTATTCGGTGCCAGCATTCCCACCAGTTCCTGCAGTTCGGCCGCCACGCTTTGCTCGGCCTTAGCAACCAAGGCACGGTAGCGGTGCCGTACTTCGTGGCCAAACTCGGTCACCTGTGCACCGCCGCCATGACTGCCGCCGGTAGCCGTGGATACCAGCGGCTGGCGAAAGCAGCGGTTCATGGTGTCCACCAAGTCCCAGGCGCGCTTGTAGGACATGCCCATGTTGCGCGCCGCCGCCGAAATCGAACCGCTGCTTTCGATGGCATCAAGCAGGTCGGCCTTGCCGGGACCCATTGCGGACAAAGTGCCGTAGGGGATACGAATCTTAATGTTGCTGGAACTCATAGTCTTCTATGGATATCTGATTAAAATAGTCGGATAATTTTGTTTTGTGGCATCAGTATGAAACGCTTAGAATTCTGCACCCTCGGGATAATTTACGCCATAGTCTGACACCATCCATTGCCATGGGCTTCATCGACAGCAATTCTGCCGTATTGATCGACCGCTTCGGACGGCGGGTGGACTATATCCGCCTGTCGATCACCGACCGTTGCGATTTCCGTTGCGTTTACTGCATGGGCGAGGACATGACCTTCCTGCCACGTGAGCAAGTGCTCACCCTGGAGGAGTGCGAGCGGCTGGTGCGGGTGTTCGTCGAGCTGGGCGTGAGGAAGGTGCGTATCACCGGTGGCGAGCCTCTGGTCCGGCGCGATGCGCTGTGGCTGTTCCAGCATATCGGCAGACTGTCCGGCCTGGACGAACTAACTCTCACCACCAACGGTTCGCAACTGGAGCAATACGCCGGGCAGCTCAAGGATGCCGGCGTCGACCGCATCAACATCAGCCTCGATAGCCTGGACGCCGAGCGCTTCCGCAAGGTCACCCGCATCGGCAACATCCACAAGGTGCTGCGCGGCATCGAAGCGGCCCGAGCTGCCGGCTTTGCCCACACCAAGCTCAACACGGTACTGATGCACGGCTTCAACGATGACGAGGCGCCACAGCTGGTGCAATTCGCCATCGACAAGCAGCTGGACATCGCCTTCATCGAGGAAATGCCGCTGGGCGAGGTGGATCACCTGCGCGCGTCGAGCTACGTCAGCAATGAAGAAACCCTGAAAACCCTGCAAGGCCATTTCAGCCTGGTCAGCAGCGCCGAAACCACCGGCGGCCCGGCGCGCTACTGGCGCGTTCCGGGCACCAGCACCCGCATCGGCTTCATCTCGCCGCACAGCCACAACTTCTGTGAATCCTGCAACCGTGTGCGCATCACCTGCAAGGGCGAGCTCTATCTGTGCTTGGGGCAGGAGGATAAGGTCGATCTCATGCCGTATCTGCGCGACCACCCCAACGACGATGCGCCGCTACGGAACGCCATCCTGAACTCCATGGAGATCAAGCCCAAGGGGCATGACTTCGACCTGCGCCGCGCCGAACCGGCAGTGGTACGCTTCATGTCCATGACCGGAGGTTGATGGTGTCCAGACTCCGCCCACAAATCACCCATGCCAGCCGCCCGCTCACTTTCACCGTTCCATCCATCGACGAGCATGGTGAAGCCGGCACCACGGAAATCGCCGGCGAAGGCCCGCTGACGCTGTATCTGGACAAGCGCGAGATCGTCACCCTGATGACCCTGGGCGCCGCGCCAGAAGCGTTGGCGATCGGCTATTTGCGCAACCAGAGGCTGCTGCCCGACATCGAGGAAATTGCCGCAGTGCAAGTGGACTGGGAAACCGACGCCGTGGCCGTCACCACCCGCAACGGTATCGCCAACATCGAGCAGCGCCTTGGCAAACGCACTGTCACCACCGGCTGCGGCCAGGGCACCATGTTCGGCGACCTGATGGAAGAGCTCGACCAACTCCGGCTG